>CAJWER010000237.1 GCA_913030785.1 uncultured Chloroflexota bacterium
TGGGGAATTTGCTGATTTTGGGTGCGCGGCAGGGTCGCGATTATGCCGCCCACGTGACGGATATCAACCAGATGCACGTGGAAATGGGGCGCTGGCTCCAGGCCAATACGCCCGCCGACGCCGTAGTGGCCACCAATGATATCGGTGCGATCGCCTATTTTTCTGACCGGCGGATTCTCGATGTCGTCGGTTTGGCGACCCCGGAGGTGCTGGGCTTTTTAGAACCGGGCGTGCCAGCTGATCTCGGCGTGTTGCGCTTTCTCGAACAGGCCCAGCCTGATTATCTGGTCATCCTGCCCAATTGGTATCCGCAACTGGCCGAGATGCGCCATCTCTTCCGTCCGCTACACGCCATAGAAGTCGGGCCGGGGACCATCGCCGGGGGGACGAAAATGGTGGTCTATCGGACGATATGGGGCGGCGATTGAAGATGGGTTCTTTGGATTATCCCAGATCGGGTCGATAGCGTTATGAACGGAAGAATTCCTCGTAGAGCGTGCGCACCGCGGTGGGGATATCCTCGGCCTTGATCCCGAACATCATGCTGACCTCGCTCGAGCCCTGGTTGATCATCTCCAGATTGACAGCCGATCGCGAGAAGGCGACGCAAGCCCGGGCGGCCAGACCGATGGTGTGGTGCATACCCTCGCCGACGATCATCACCAACGCCAGACCCCTTTCGACCGATAGCTCGTCGACCTCCAACTCGGAGCGGACCCGGCGCAGGACGCGCTCTTCGGTCGCGTGGTTGAAATAGGCTTCGCGGACGATTACCGACATATTGTCGATGCCCGATGGGGTGTGTTCAAAGGGAATGCCCTCGTCCTCGAAAATTGCCAGCAGGCGGCGGCCAAAGCCGACTTCGCGGTTCATCAGATATTTGCTGATATAGACGCTGCAGAATCCGTTGGTGGCGGCGATGCCGACTACTGGGCGTTGGCCGATGGCGCGTTCGGGGACGATGCGGGTGCCGGGGGCCTGGGGGTTGTTGGTGTTTTTGACCACCACCGGGATGCCGGCGTGGAACACGGGTTCGAGAGCCTCGTCGTGGAAGACCGAGAAGCCGGCGTAGGAAAGCTCGCGCATCTCGCGGTAGGTGATCTCGTCGACGGCGACGGGGTTATCGACAAGCGCGGGGTTGGCGACGAAGACCGAGTCGACGTCGGTGAAGTTTTCGTAGACCTCGGCGTCGACCGCGGCGGCGAGGATTGCGCCGGTGATATCGGAACCCCCGCGCGGGAAGGTGACGACCTTACCGGTGATGGAATAGCCGAAAAAACCGGGAAAGACCGCCGTGTTCGGTCCGAGGGTCTACCTCCTTTTCACCGGCGTATACGACACGCGCATGGCTGTCTTTGTGGCGCTCTTGATCATAGTAGCCAGCACGGTACTGATCCGCTGGGTCGACCCGGAGAAAGGCCGCATCGCTGCCGCCGAGGAGGACCGCATGGCGCGTGCACAGCCCTGAATCCCTTTACAGACATTGCTTATGGGTTATCTAGACGGGACCACCGGCCTGCTCCTCGAAGAGGACCCCCTTTATGGCCTCGCTATAGCGCTGATAGAGGAGGCCGCCGGCCAGCAGGATGAAGCCCAGCGAAAAGTATGCCACTATACTGTAGCCCTGCTCCAACTTGAAGGTGTCCCAGACGAACAGCTTTGTTACAGGGATCGCCAGGAGGGCAAGCCCGCCCAGCCGCACCGGCTGCCATCGCCGAACGATCCCGATAATCAGCATAACGCTGGCGTAGAGCCCCCAGAGCAGGCTTAGAGACAGGCTCTTGACGTGCGGTTCAGCCTCCCTGCTCATGTCTACGACATCGCTATCGACGGTGGCTATCACCTCGGCGCTCAAGATCCACACGGTCAGGAAGTTGGCAGTCACTAGCAGCCCCGGGAAGAGGAGGCGCGAATGCATCAGCTCCCTCAGGCTGTACATTAAGTTGCTGGGCAGGCTGAGGATGTCGGCACCAACGGCTCCGCTCTCATCGTCCCCGCCGCTCTGTTGCTCCTGCATGAGGTGGCTTCCCCTCCTCACCAGGTACGCGGCCAAATAGAGGGCCGTGATGGCGGAGGCGAACGCCAGCATACGGCTGTTCAGAATCACCTGGAAGTCTCCCAGATCGTCGATCGTCGTGTCGAACGCCAGTACACGGACTGCCAGAACCGCAAACACGCACAGGCCGGACGCCCTGAGCTTCCACATTCGCAGGCGAAAAGAGAGCCACACGAGGACCGTCCCCTGGATCGACCATGCTACGGCTATCCAGGAGCTATCCAGCTCGACCGGGACCGCGATAGTCAGGAAGATCAGGGCGATGGCCAGGGACATAAGTGCTAGGTTCACGTGCTCCCTGATCCTCAGCAGGGCTAGGTAGGCGATCCCGCCGTAGAACAGGGACAGGAGCAGTGTGAAGCCCCCCATCCAATCTCGGAAGTCATTCCAGAGAAGCCAGTAGCTAATCCCAAAGTAGGCCGATGCGGTGGCGACCATCAGCGTGAAGTCGTAAGCCTTGGGAGCCCGTCGCCAGACGAAGTGGAACAGGGTCGTCGCCGCCACGAATATGAGGAAGATGATGGTAATGCTACCCTGGGAGGCCAGGTGGCCCACGGTATCGCCATACTTGGCATACCAGACTCCATACGCCGCCAGCGAGCCGACTAGGGCCATCAAGGTCAGCCATCGCCAATTTTTGAAGGTAGACAGGACGAGCACGCCCAGGTCAACCGCGATGATGTACGCGATCAAATGAAGGCTCTGGCCGTTGAGGGCCCTCGCGTCCGCACCCTCCGCGAACAAGCTGAGGATGAAGGGAGCCATTAACGCGCCAGAGATGCCGATGAGCGCCAGCGCCAGCGAGTCGTGTCGCAGTGCCAGCGCGGCCGAGATGCAGCTTATGAGCAGAAGCAACCCGACGGCCAGATATAAGCCTATCAGGCTGAACAGGACGAAGGCGGAGAAGATCGAGAGGTACAAGATGCCAATGCCGCCCCCGGCCAGGGCCTGTGCGTAGACGGGATACCTTCTCAGCCAGTACTGGCTGGCCCCGAGAAAGGCCAGACCTCCCAGGATCCCCAGGACCACGCGCTCCGGCTCGCCGATCCAGTTGTTGTCGAATGCCAGTTTCAAGAAGAACGCCGTGCCGATTACTATGGCCACGACCCCGATACGCACGAGCCAGTTGCCGCCTACGATCGGCTCCCAGTCCACCCGATCCCAGAGCGACGGCTCCGAGACCGGTGCCTCGGGAGTAGGCCGCATCTCGACGGTGGGACCAGGACTCACAGGCTGCCGAGTGACCGCCGTGTCATCCTGCCGAGAAAGGATGGAGAGCACCTGGCGCATCTCCCTCTGGAGCTGACGGACTTCTCGCGTGAGACCGCTTATGCCGCGCTGCTGCTCCGGCGCGTCCGGGCCAATCTCGGGCGCGTCGGTCTCATCTTCCACATTGTGCAGCTCCGCGCCGCAGTATATACAGAAGGAGCTGGTGTCAGCATTCTCTCGATCGCAAAGCGGACAGTGCATGGGCCACCTCCAATCAGGAGATCCCGTAATCGCGTATCAACGGTGCACCGCGGACCTCCATGTCCTTGATGGCTGTCGCGGCATCGTCGAGGATGTCAATCAGGCCACTGGTCTCGTGGTGGGTTAGCCCGACAACCTTTGAAATCGCAGGAATCTCAGGCAGTTCCGACCCTGGGCGTCGCTCTCGCTCAAGTAGATACCGCAGCAAGAGCCCGGTGGCACTAGGCGTCGCGCCTCCGGCGCTCAGATCACTCCTAGGTAATCACGCTGGCGATTCGATTCTTGGCGCCCTTAGCGATCTTCTCCTCGTCTGGATACGTTACGGTGATGACGTAGTCCAGGTTACCAGGCCCAGGATGAACGCGGACGGGTTTGATGTCCGGACCGTGAAACTTGACCATCTTGACGAACAGCACTCCCAACTCCTTTGCCCGGTCGCTTGAAACGTCCTCTGCGACGACCAGAACCAGGCTGAGGGTGGTTCCACTTTGGGAGAGCGCAGCGTCCGTAACGTCGTTGTAGTCCGTGAGGGCACGAATCGCTCTCCGCTCCTGGACCTCATTGATAACGCCCGGTGCCCTCGCTTGAAGACTGGGTGCGAATGCTTTGGCAGAGCCTGCCCCTGACTTCCCTTCGTCAGACTCACCGCCGCAGGCCACTCCGACCGTCGTGACTATGACCAGTACAGTCAGAGCCACCATTGGTGCTGTACCCATTCGTCCCTCCGGTTCTTTTCGATACGGCTACTACTTGATCGCCGGAGTCTCTAACCTGACAGGCTCCGAGCCCGCTGCCGCTTCAGCAGAATGGAATCTTGGACGATGCAGTCGGCCTGCCTTTTGGGGCAGTATAGCGTATGGGGTAAGCGGGAGGTGAGGGCTTAGGCGGGGCCAGTAGCAGCTAGGGCTACTGGGATACCAGGTCAACAGCGAGGATGCTACTACTGCTTATGGGGCTATTGTGAGGTAGTTGGGGGGGGGAATATATCCTAAGCCCCCCAGTTGTACCTAATCCTCCATGGGACTCCTAGCCGTTAAGCACCCACCACCCCACATGAGCCTGCCTCTGGGGGCAGTATAGCCCTAGGGGACAAGGGCAATGAGTTCGTCGAAAAACAGAACACGCTGAT
>CAJWER010000238.1 GCA_913030785.1 uncultured Chloroflexota bacterium
TTGCGCGCCTTGTCGACCTGGCCAAACACCTGTGGATCGCGGCGTTCGTAGTGGGTACCGCCGGCACGGCCGCCCTTATCCGCGTCATGCGGGCCAATCTACTCGACGAACTGAACAAGCCATATGTGGTTACCGCAAGGGCCAAGGGGTTGCCCGAATGGAAGTTGATACTGAAATACCCCGTCCGCATGGCGCTCAACCCACTGGTGAGTACACTGGGCTACCTGCTGCCGGTGCTCATGTCTGGCAGCGTCATCGTCTCCGTGGTACTGGGCCTGCCAACCGAAGGCCCTCTTCTCCTAAGGGCACTACTGGCAGAGGACATGTTCGTCTCTGCGACCATCGTTCTGCTGCTCGGAGCACTCACGGTAATAGGTACGCTCCTTTCAGACATCCTCCTGGGGGTCCTTGATCCGCGCATCCGCATGAATTAGTGGCAGGCGGAATTGCCTCTGGCTCAGCTAGGGATTCTTAGTGACTAGGGCGTCGACACCCTGACGACAGTGAGGGGGAAGCACACTCGACGGTCCATTTTGACCCGCTTGACATACATGCGATTACTTAAGTCGAATGAACGGTAGCCCTAATCAAGAAGTTGATATGAAGACCTCGAGTCTTCGACTAGCCGCTTCCATGGTATTGGTACTGGCCCTGGCGGTCGCGTATTCAGCTTCCTATACCGACACCGCCGAGGCCAAGGGTCCTCCGGTCGAGGAAAAGGGCGGCCCCAATCTATTCTGGTACTAAACTCGCAATCTAAGGTCGATCCGTTCTCCTCCGGACTCGACCACAAGAACGCGAAGAGAGCCGAGTCGCTGCAAAGCGACCCGGCTTTTTTCTTTGTGCCACTTCCTCGTGTTGACTCGATCCACGTCCTCTATCCATGACTGGCCGATGGGCCAGTTAGGCAACGCAAGCCTTGGACTTTCCTGCCGAGTCAATCTTAGAGACCATTCGGATCATCATTGAATAGGCAAATCTTGGCGACACGAAGCCGGCAACTCACAAGAACACGGAAGGTTGGGGGATGCAGACCAGGCTACTAGGAAAGACCGGAGAACAGCTCTCGGTCGTGGGTTTTGGCGCCATCGCCCTTGTGGGAGAAGACCAGGCATTCGCTCGCGAAACCGTGGCCCGAGCTATCGATTCGGGGGTCAACTACTTCGACATGGGACCTGCCTATGGCCGGGGCGAAGCCGAGGAGGAGGGCGGCCCTGCCATGGAGCCCTACCGGGACAAGATATTCCTGGCGGGCGGAAAAAACTGGAACGCGAACCAAGGCAGAAGCCGCATCAGAGCTTCGTGAATCGTTAAAACGAATGCGAACCGACCACTTTGACCTTTACCAGTTCCACGCCGTCACTGCTATGGAAGAGTTGGAGACCATCGTCGGCCCAGGTGGAGACCCCCAGGCCTTCGTCGAGGCACGCGAACAAGGGCTAGTCAGGCACCTTGGTTTCTCCGCTCACACTGAAGAGGCCACGCTAGCCCTCATGGATTACTATAACTTCGATTCCATTCTATTCCCGGTCAACTATGTCACCTGGCACCAGGGACACTTCGGCCCGTCCGTGCTCGCAAGGGCACAGGCCAAGCAGATGGGTATTCTGGCGCTCAAGACACTGGCCAAGACTCCTTGGACCAAAGGCGTGGTACTCCCCCGTCGACACCTACGACGAGGCGGGAACGGCGATACGTTGGACCCTGTCACGACCGGTGACCGCCTGCGTCAGCCCCGGTCATGCGGAGTTCCTGTGGTGGATGATCGAGGCGGAAAAGGAGTTGCGTCCTCTCATGGAAGGTGAGGAGAACACGATCGCGGCCTCCACGGAAGGAATCGAGCCAATCTTCCCCCGTAAGTAACGGGCCTTGACGTTTACAGGACCTTGCTACTGTGCATCAGCGTGGAGCTTATCCTCGCACCCACCGTGTGGGAGTAGTATGAGATCGGTCCCACCCAAGTGACTTCACAGTGCCGATCGCCCCTTTTTTTCATATCCTCAAGACACCTGAACAGGAGTATCTTCCCCAGTCCCAAGCCGCGCATCCTCTCCTCCACCCCCGTTGGACCAAAGCCGCTAGTCAGGGCCATCACATCGTACGTCGCAAAGCCGACTATGCGTCCATCGTTAACGGCAACATGGGACGTAACGGGGTCGTTCTTCAGCGAGTTGCAAGCCTCGATCGCCCAGCTATGGCCCCAGTTTTCATGGATCCAGGGTCGCAGGACCGGCTCGTCCTCATGACGCAGGGGCCTAAAGACAATCCCCCGCCTTGCCAGAGCCGACTCTGCCTCGCCCGTATCGAAATCGAGCGAGTTGAGATCGACCCCCATGTTGTGGCCATATTGGTCTAGCTGATATCCACGCCCCTGAAGTAGACAGAACGCTTCCGTGTACCGAACGTCCAGGCCTGGCATCACATAGTGGGGAGAGGAGTTAAGCGTGTGAACGAGTTTGACACCGGAATCACGGAACCGCCCTTCAAGTTCACCGAGCATTTGGTGCGCGATCCTCAATCGACGGCGGTCCTTGTCAACAGCGAACAGCTTTAGCCACGCCTCCTGCCCTCTCTGCACACCCACCATCACTCCGACGACACCCTCACCATCCAACACGAGGAATCCGTGCTCGCTTTTGTAGTCCGGGTCGTCGAAAATCGTCCTCCGCAGGGGCTCCGCCTCGAACTGTCCTCGATGAAAGTCGAAACTCCGATTGCAGAACTCGGCTATCCGGACGATATCCTCCACTTGGAGCTCGACATAGTCCGTCACGGTGGTCCCTGCGAAAAGCGAAATACTCGGCTGCAAGTGATCCTACACATGGAAGACATACAGATCGCGATTTTCGACCGGCAGATGAATCCATGCGCCGCCCTGCCTGTGGCTCTCTGGAACCGTCAGCAGCGCCTCCGCAACCCTATGGCTCACCTCAATGTTGGCCTTGCTGGGCCGTCCGGACTCGTGCGATTCCACCAGGTCCTTGAGACAAGCCACGACGGTGCCGTCCGGCAAATCCGGAACCGGTATCGATGTCCAATCAGGTTTCCCGTTGCCCTTATCTGCAGCCCTAAGGTGGATGGCGACCTCTTTGCGATTAAGGGTGTTCGACGCCCGAATGGAGTTTTCAGAACCGATCACCTCGGTCTCAACCGGCCCGCCGGGTACCGAGTAGGCCTCGACTCCATTTTCAAACTGAATATGGAACGTGGCCCGCGGGTCCTCGGCCAGATGGTTGTCTTCGATCTTCATGTCTCTGGGGTGCAACTCGCCCCGCACAGCCACAATCTCTGGATCACCCAGTAGATACGAGACCGTGTCGATCG
Organism: uncultured Chloroflexota bacterium; assembly: GCA_913030785.1. GTDB lineage: Bacteria > Chloroflexota > Dehalococcoidia > Lucifugimonadales > CAJWER01 > CAJWER01. The sequence goes on from CAJWER010000238.1 coordinate 3,325, forward strand.
AATGGACGTGATTGTGCATCAGAACGGAGCCGCCGTAGTGCACCACAACCCTGGGCTCTCCGATGTCGCCGCGCTCGATCGCATCTCGCGTCACCTGTGCCCAGCTAGAGAATCGACGCAGTACGCCAGCGTTGAAGACCGTGCCGTTTCTCCGACACGCCTTCAGGAGTGTATCTGCGCCCCGAACAGTATTGGCGATCGCCTTTTCCAGGTAGATCATGGGCACCCCGGCTTCGGCAACCGCTGCCCCAATTTCGGCGTGGGAGTCCTCCCTGAAATCCTTAGAAGGCGCGCTGTTGTTCGGCTTCAACAGGCTTGTGCCTCTGGTGGTTATCGCGACCATATCCGGACGCTCGAGCTCGATCATCTCCAGGTAGTCTTCGTAGAGCGCGGAAATGCCCCACTTCTTGCCAAATGCCTCCCGCCTGTCCTGATGCAGATCTGATCCTGCCACAAGCTCCAACCGATCACTGGCCTGGCAGCACGCCGGAATCGAATATGGCCCGAGGGCCGGATGCTCGTCATCAATCGTGCTTCCCATTCGACCCAGACCAATAATCGCAACCTTATATGCCTTCACAAGCTCTCCTATCTCCTTGACCCGCAAAGCGGGAGACGTTTCCACTAGAACCAGACTTCGCCCCTTAACATTCCCCCCTCAGCCCAACTCAGCGTGCGCAGCTCACTACTGGGGCCAGAATGACTACAGGCGGATCTGGCGTAGGATGAATCGGGCCCGAACTGGCTGTGTCAAGATTGGGCATGGCCGCCCTAGCGCGCGAAGCGCGAAGTGGGAAGGCGAGGGCCAGAGGCCGCACGACTCCCCACGACCAACCATTCGGTGTTCGTGAGCGCATGGTCAACCCACGGCCAAGACTACGGAGGTTTGCCGAGGGCTGTAGAGCCATTGAAGACTGGCTGCGAATACCGAAAGATTGTGGCCCGCGACATACACGGGACGCCCCCCTACCCCCCGGGAGAAGAGTCGGAGGCACGTCCAATCGTAAGACGCTGCGGCCGTCGCGGCAGCGGCCGCCCTTATTCGCCGTCTTGTGTTATGGCGCGGATGCGGCCGACGCCACGTCCCTCGCCTTCACCTCTGCCCACATGAAAGCGGACTTGGGGCCGTCCGGTCTGCGAGCACTTCGCCGTTCCAGCTCGCGTCGTACGTGATGAATCCACCTTTAGGCGGGCCGGGCAGCATGGTGCCGGGGAGGCTATGCGCCCGGCCAGCGCCTCGACGAGAGTCGGGGCGCTGGCCTTACTACTAGCTAGCTTCTATCGAATGCCTGAAACTACTCGGTGTCGTTCTTGCCGCCCTCC
>CAJWER010000239.1 GCA_913030785.1 uncultured Chloroflexota bacterium
GTAGCCGGGTCCGCGGAGTGTGACCCGATCAAGGAAGACCACTCTCCGACCTCCGACTCGTCCGGCCGAACCCTCTCGGGCTATGATCGCAGTTCCCCATGACGGTGGCTCCCGGCAGCAGACTAGGCCCCTACGACATCCTCGCCGAACTCGGCCACGGCGGGATGGGCGTCGTGTACATGGCCCGGGACCCCCGACTCGACCGGCAAGTGGCCATCAAGGTCCTGCCGCCAGATTTGACCCGAGACGATGCGGCCAAGGGGCGATTCCTCCAGGAGGCGAAGGCGGCCTCCGCGCTTGACCACCCCAACATCTGCACCATCCACGAGATCAACGAGACGGAGGACGGCCAGCTCTACCTCGTGATGGCCCGCTACCAGGGGGAGACGCTCAAGGATCGGATCGAGCGAGGACCGCTGGCGAAGAAAGACGCCGTCGATATCGCCACCCAGGTCGGCCAGGGGCTGAGCAAAGCGCACGCGGCGGGGATCGTCCACCGTGACATCAAGCCCGCGAACCTCTACATGTGGGATAAAGGGCCGGCAATCTCTGATTTTGGCCTTGTTGACATCCCCGAAGGATTGGACTTGACGCTGAACGGCCGCCCATTAGGCCCTGCGCTTTTCCTCCCTTATGAAATGCTCACGGATCCTGCTAACGCTGACCCTGGCCCAGCTGATGTCTACTCGCTTGCCAAGACTCTATGGGTCTTGTGCACGGACCAAAGGTGGCCCCCTCAGGAGAGCAGTCGTCAGATAACCCTGCATTCTCAGTGAACGAGTTCCGCCCACACCCATTAGCGCGTCAGTTAGACGGTCTTATTGCGCGCTGCACCAAGCACGAGCCGGAGGACCGTCCTACTATGGAGAAAGTGGCAGCAGATCTTGGTGCATGGCTAGAACTCGACGAACGATCGCCCGAGGGTGCATCGGACACATCTGAGTTATGGAAAACCTTACGCGAAGCAGCCGCTCCAAGGCTTACAGAGGCAGAGAAGGAGGCAAAGGAGCAGCAGTGCATCCGAATGGCAGCTCGGCGAATGCAAGAACTACTTGATCCCTTGGTCACCGAAATCCGCGAGAACTTCCCGGCTGCTGAGTTCAATGTTCGGCCACGCTTCGTTGAAACTTTATTCAAGGTTTCGATGCGTGATAACACTCTGGAAGACATTCGAGCCACAATCATATCGAGTTCCGGTCAGAACCCAATACGCCTCATTATCGGCGTGGCCGTGATGATAACGACTGACAACCTGCTTCACTATTGTGGGTCGTATTACCTCGGAAAGACTGGGACGATGGGGGGAACTATCGAAGAATGGATGTCGGACAAGGCAACTGCACCGTGCGGCTCAATTGAGCTAGAAGCGGGTCTTACCGGACTAGCGCAGGAAATAACCGAGGGTTTCCCCGGGTGGCTTAGAAAACTAAACGACTCGTTGTCGGTTTAATCGAGCAGGTCAATTTATAACCCGCCACTCCCTGTTCCCTAGCAACCCAAATGCTATTTCCTTGTGGCAGGCCCGAAATATATGGAGCTAAGAAGCAAAAGCCTGTCGTTTGCCGCTATAATAGATACGTCAGGGAGCGGGAACCAGGCCGGCCTTTAGGATCGAGTCGTTAGGAACACCCGTCCCGTATGCGCCTGGGCACAGCGGGGTTCTCTCTGGCATATTGGTTCGATCAATGTTGGTTGGGGTGGTCACGGCCTAGCGGCACGGTGACCACCCTTTTTCTTTCTAGTCGCCCGCTACCGGAGCTTCTGCGTTGCGGAAGGCCGGGATTACCTCTTTACCAAACAGCTCCATGGATTCCATCACCTGCTCATGGGAGATGGTTTCCGTCTGCATAATCATCATTACCTGATCCACGCCGATATCCTCGTACATCTTGATGGTCTTGATGCAGCTTTCGGGGTTCCCGGCGATGATAACGCCGCGGTCGGCGAGGACGTTGGCGTCCAGCTGAGCGATGGCCGCCCTAGCGGCGCCGGGACCGGCGTCCAGGGACAGACCGGCTTCGGCTGCTTGCGCCTTATGAGCATCGTCGGATTGGCGTAGCCAGCGGCTGAAGTCCGCGTTCAGGTCGTCGGGCACACCACCCCAGGCTTCCAACAACTCTTCATAAGCATTGATGCGGCCGGCGATGTAGGGCTTGTCCGGCCCGAAGAAAGTTTTCATGGACTCGGCGGCCAGCTCTTTGCCTGCTTGGTCGTCCTTTGAGCAGTAGGCGTGGACATTGTTGCCCCAAAAGTTGGTGACGAAGGCACCCACCGGTTCGGCGTCGGTGATGGCGTCACGATAGACCTTTACGTGCTCAGCCAAGATGTCCACAGCGTAAGAAGCCGACGACAGTACGCCGATGCCATGGTGCGCCGCCAGGCGGAAGCTCTCGGTCTGGGTACAGGCGAGGTACATTCGAGGATGGGGCTGCTGGTAAATCTTGGGGAGTATCCGCCGGGAGGGGACGTTCCAATGCTTGCCTTCCCAGGAGAATTCGTCAGACTGCCAGATCTGGGGCAGCATCCTCAGCGATTCGTCCCAACGTTCCCGGGTTTCACGGGGGTCGATACCCTGCCCGATCTGCTCGTAGGCGTTGGACCGGCCCGTGCCGAATTCGACCCGTCCGTTGGTGAGCTGGTCCACCATTGCCACCCGTTCGGCGATGTGAATCGGATGGTGGCTGGGCAGGATGGACACGCCGAACCCTATCCTGATGTTCTTGGTCCGCTGACTCAGCGCCCCGAATAGGACTTCGGGACATGGGGAGCCGGAGAATCCCGTCAGGAAATGGTGCTCGACGAACCAGAGGTTGTCATACCCCAGTTGGTCCGCCAGTTCGCACTGATCCAGGGTTTCGCGGTAGAGGCTGTTCCAGTCTACGTCGTTGCCTTCAAATGGCCGCTGCGCTTCGTACAATATGCCGAATTTCATGTCTTCACTCCTCCCGTAATTTGCCGGTCGAGGAGGGCGTCAACCGGGTACGCCGCTCCAATTATCAGGCTCCCTTCAGCCGCCCAAACAGGGGCGGGGCCGGTCCAGCAGAGTATACGCCATCATGAACCAAGGTGGTAATTTGCCGGGACGCGACTCGGGTTGGCCAGCCATTCTCAAGTGTATTGTTTCTGGGTTCCGGCCTTCGCCGGAACGACGGGGCGCACTTACACTGAAAATGCAATAGGGCGCCCAGTCGCTATTGGGGCGCCCTATTATGAGTTCGAACTAATGGGTGAAAACTATCTTGCTGCTTGGGCAGCCAAGACTTCGTCCCAGGGACCGGGGAACTGACCCAGGGGCTTGTCATCGCTCATGAATATGTTGTCTTGACGGTGCCATTGGCTGCGGGGAGTCTCGTAGTAAACCTCGATGCCGTTGCCATCGGGGTCCTTGAAGTAGATGCCCAGGGAGATACCGTGGTCGGCCACTTTAAACTCAACGCCCTTCTCTTTGATATGAGCGTAGAACTCTTCCAGGTTGTCCAGGCTGTCTACTCGCCAGGCCATGTGGTTGAGGCCTACGCCGCCGGGCTGGACGCCGGGAGCGTCGTCGCCGACTTGCATAAGCGCGACTTCGTGGGACTCTTCCCGGTTCGCCGACATGAAGGCGGCGCGGCCGGGAACGAAGTCATAGGTATGCAGGCCCAGGATGTCCTCGTACCATTTTTGAGAAAGCTCTGCGTTGCGCACGTAGATATTGACGTGCCCTAGGTGATTCGGTGTGTAACCCATGCTATTTCTCCCAAATCGCATATTACCGCTGAAGTTCCGGCTAGTATACCATCCGGTGTTTGGTCAAGTTAGCTCCGCGACCGCTGGGGCCTCGACCGTTTCTGATACCGGGCGGGAAGCGGTTGTTTCAGTTCCCGCATCTTGCCGCGCCAGGTATCGTCGTGGCCGTGGTTGGGCGTGAGGATGTGGGCGTACTCATGCCAAAGAACCCGGGAAGGCCGCCCCGCCGCCGTGTGGATACGCTTGGCCGACAGAACGCAGATCCACCCGAAACTAGGGTCCTTGGTCATGTTGTGAGCATGCGCTTGGGCCCTGAACCTAGAGCCAGTTCCCCGGTCCACTCAACCGCCGACGAACACGCCTTTGACCTCAGGCCAAGGCGAAAGTGCTATGCCTTCTTCGATTGCCGCTTTCTGCTCATCTTTCCCTAGCAACCGTGCGAGCACTAAGGCGCAATCTGCCAGCCCGACTCGGACATATCAATGATGACGCCGTCCGGTCCGCTGAACTTCACCTCGGCGTTGCTGCGTCCCTTGCCGTTATCGAAGAGTCCGCCTGTTCCAGGCATCATCGTGGGAGTCAACTGCTTGCCGCCCGCCTTGTTGACCTTCTCGGCGAAGGCATCGATATCCTCCACCAGGAACCCGATGTGATGGATGCCACCGAACTCCAGACCGTTGGCGCCCAAGTCAGCATCGTCCTCGGTCTTGAAATTCAGTATGGCTATGTTGAAGTCGCCGTCACTGAGGAAGACCTGTCCCTTGGCGTCCCTTCGGACCTCTTCCAGTCCGAACACTTCTTTGTAGAACTCGGCGGTCTTACCGGGGTCTCTGGTTGTTAGAGCGAAATGCTTAAT
>CAJWER010000240.1 GCA_913030785.1 uncultured Chloroflexota bacterium
CATTGAGCGCGGCGACCTTACATTCTTCGCCGGTCTCGTTGAAGTTGGTGTCCATCAGATAACATGAAGCGTTGGGAGAGTGCACTATGCGTTCGAGAAGCGCTGGATGATATAGGACGTCGCAGTCCATCATGATCACGTCGTCGTCAAAATGCTCCGACGCGGTGGCGACGGACAAAACGCTTCCCCTTTCGTAGCGCTCGTTGACCAGGTACTCGATAGCCACAGGCCCTTCGTACTCATCGAGGTGGGCGCGGACGAGGTCGGCGGAGGCGGGGCCGTCCACGTGGATCCGCCGTCGATCGTTCTCAGGACGGCGCCCTCGTCTCCAACCGCCCAGCCCGTATTGGCGTCGATGAAGTGGACGCTCCGGAGCCCGGAGACGATGCCGCTGGTCTGCTCCTGCCAGGTCTCTCCGCCGTCGGCGGTCCGGAGTATCGCGCCTAAGGTTCCGACTGCCCAGCCGTGGCTTTCATCCACGAAGGTTATGTCGAGCAGTGTCCGGCTCACACCAGAGATGGTCGACCAGAGTTCGCCCTCGGCGTGATCTGCCAGCACCGGCAACATTGCGGATGCCACTGCGCCGATGAGGAGCATCACCAAAATTATCAGTCTTGTTACGGTGACGTGGTTCATCTGATCGGGGGTGCCATCCAGGTATTGGCGTCGCGGCGTCGCGAAGCGGTTGGCGTGTGCATTGTGTTGCAGAGCACGGTGCTGACCATGCTACCTCTATTATAATCGAGCCCCCGGGGGGCAGGGAGCAATCTAGCCACTCAGATTCCCTTGAATGACGACTGTCATATAGCCCTATCGAGTCGAGCGGTACCGGGACTCCCAAGAGGCCTACTGAAACCTAGTTCGAGTCGCTTGCTGGCAGAGCTTGCGGCTCGATCAGTCCCGCCTCCTCCAATACGCCTTGTATGTCCGCCAACTTGAACTTGAGAAACCTGTCGAGGACATCGCGGTCCATGCCGATGGTCAGTGAGTATTCGAAATCTGCGTTCGCTTTCTGTTTCTCGCCCAGGAGTTCGTAGGCGAGATAGCGGCCCGCGTAGGCGGAGACGACGGTGTCGTCGATGATCATCGCGGCCTCGAAGTCGTCGATGGCCTCCTGATATTTGCCCAGGTAAAGGTAGGTCTCCCCCCTGATGGTGAAGGCGCGGGTGATGTCGGGGATGATGTTTATCGCCGCGCTGTACTCTTTCACCGCCGTTTCGTAGTCGCCGGCCACCTTGGCGTCGTCGCCAGCTCGATAGTGTTGGGTATATTTCGAGTCGAGGCGGCCCCGCGGAGTTGCCTCTGGGTTTGGGGCCGGTAGTTGAGACGGGGGGGAGAACGTCGCTTCAGGCGCGACCACTTCTTCCCCATCAGGTCCTGCCGAAGTCGTCTGTGATGCATCATCGGCGAAGCTTGTAACGGGCAGTTCCTGAGTGGACACCGGGGGCGGACTTTCTCCGGGATCGGAGGCCCCACACGCAGTCACGACGGCAACGAGGAGCCAGATGGAGCCCGTGCCAAGAAGTGTATTTCGCTTCATATTCCTCACAACGTATATAGGTCCTATCCGGTTATGAATTGCCAACCATTCTAGCAGGCTGCTGGACGGTCGCATTGTGTGCTGGTCTTGCCAGACACGCAGAAACTCGGTTGCCGGTCCCGCAACGTCTCAATTATGATACATGTCGTCGACACCATAGCCGGGCAGATAAGGGCCCCCGGGACTTCGCTGACATATGGGATCTGTTGCTCATCAATTCCGGTAGGCACGCGGAGCCCGGAGAGGTTGAGGGCGGCTAAACAAGGAGTGGGAGATCATGGCAACGATGTTGCAGCTTCAGAAGCTGGCGGGAGTGGGGAACGTGCAGATGGTCGAGGTCGATGCGCCGACAGCGGGTCCGGACGAGGTGCTGGTAAAGGTGAAGCGAAGTCTCATCAGCAGGGGCTCGGAGCTTTTCGGCAGGTACGTCGTCGAGCAGGAGCGGCCCGCCAGCGTCATGGGATATTCCGACGCGGGGGACGTAGTTGAGGTCGGTGACAGTGTACCCGACGTCGACATTGGGCAGCCTATGTCGATGTTGTCGCCCCACGCCGAGTACGTAGTGGGCAGCCTAGGTGAGGATGGTGTTGCACACCCCATGCCGGAGGGCATGAGCTACACGATGGCCTCGTTCTTACCGTTGGCCTCAGGGGCTGTGGCGTGGACGCTCATTCCACCGGTGGAGTCCGGCGATACGGTCGTCGTGATGGGGCAGGGTCTCGTCGGAAACCTTTGCGCCCAGGCTGTGCGGCAGCGGCAGCCGGGCCGTGTGATTGTAGTGGATGCGATCGATCTGCGCTGTCGAGTGGCGAAGGAGTGCGGCGCGGACGAGGTGATCAACATCACCGAGACTGACTCTGTGCAGGCGGTGCTCGATCTGACAGGTGGGAAGGGCGCCGACGCGGTGTTCGAGTGTGTAGGGGCCGCGGGTGGTGGCAAGAGCTTCGAGCAGGCGATGAAGATGGTGAAGCGCGACGGAGTTGTGCACTTGATTGGGCTCAACCAGGGCGGCTCGTACAGGCTCGACAGTAGCGACGTGATGAACAAGATGGTCATAGGCGGCTACTACAAGACCATTGGCAGGATTGCACGACTTGACCTGTCTGCCGAGATGCTCATGGACGGGCGGATAGATATAGAGCCCCTGATAACACATACGTTGTCAGGACGAGAGGCTGACAAGGCATACCACCTGCTTCACGACAGTCCTGACGAGGCCCTCGGAGTGGTCCTGGACTGGGAGATCTAAGCGCGAAGAGGAGACAAATGGAGAGGAATCCACTCGGACGGTCAGGGTATGAGATCAGCGCAATCGGGTTGGGTTGCGTCACCTTCGGCAGGGAGATCGACGAGGATGCCTCGTACAGGGTCCTGGACTACGCTTTGGAGAAGGGCATTACGCTCTTCGATACCGCCGAAATCTACGGAGGAGCGCAGTCCAGGCTCGACCGGGCCGAATACCTCGGGTTCGATGAGGTGCGTGAGGTGGCTCACGAGGTCAGCTCCTCTGAGCGTGTCCTGGGCCGTTGGCTGAAGTCACGAGGGTCCCGCAAGGACGTGGTGATCACCACCAAGTTCCTGGTGTCCCGACTTGAGGGAAGCATCACACAGATGCTCGAGGCGAGTCTGGAGAGGCTGAACACCGACTACGTCGACATCTTTGAGCTGCACGCGCCAGACCCCAGCATCCCCCTCGACGAGATTATCGCCGAGATGTCGGGTCTGGTGGACGCTGGTCTCACCCGGGTCATTGGTTGCAGCAACCATACCGGGGCCCAGCTCAGAGAGGCCCTGGACGTCAGCGCTAGCCACGGCTATGCTCGGTTCGAGGTGACTCAACCGCTGTACAACCTGGCCATCCCCGACGCCGAGGAGGACCTGTTTCCGTTGTGCGAGTCTGAAGGGGTCGCCGTCACCCCGTATAGCCCCCTGGCCGCTGGCTTCCTGTCTGGCAAGTACACCCAGGACCGGTCGCAGTACCCGAAGGGCTCTCGGTTCGACATACTGCCTGACCACGCGGATATCTACTTCTCAGACCGCAGCTTCCGTGTCATAGACAAGCTGCGATCCAGGTCTGAGGAGCTAGGCACGCCGATGGTCAAGCTGGCGATGGCCTGGGTAATGTCCCACCCTACTGTGGCGGCAGCACTCATTGGCGCGCGAACCACGGCCCACATCGACAACGCCCTGGAGGCCTACGAATTAGGTATGGTGGCGGGTCTGAGGGCCGATCTGGCCGAATAGTCATACCACGCTTGAGTAGCGATGAAAGCCGCCGCAAGGAGAGATAGATGGCTGTTCATTCCGATGCTTTACGTGTGGCAATAGCAGGTTGTCACAGACAGATTCAGACTACCCCCGGTGGGCACAACTGGGCCTCCGGTTTCGCACCGGTGCCCGAGGCGAATGTGGTTGCCATTTTCGACCGAGGGGCGGAGGTACGCCAGCAGTTCCAGGATACGTGGCGTGACACCTGGGCCGATATCGCGGCCTACGACGATTATGACAAGATGCTTGCCGAGGTCAATCCCGACATTGTCTGCGTATCGACTCGTCAGACGTACCACGCTGAGCACGTCGAGGCGGCGGTCGCCGCCGGGGTCCGGGGGGTCGTTGTCGAAAAGCCACTCTCCACCACCCTGGAAGAGGCCGACCGTATCCTTGCGGCCTGCCGCGACGCGGGCGTCCCCCTGGCCAACGGCACGGAGCTTCGGTGGTCGAGACAGTATCAGGCGCTGATCTCGCTGCTCCGAGAGGGCGCTATTGGCGAGGTCACTTCGGTATTGATGTTCGGCGTCACGGAACTGATCAACCACGGTTGCCACTGGTACGACCTGGCCCTCGGGATGGCAGGGGACGCGGAGCCGGTCTGGGCATCAGCGATCATCGACGATCCGAGCGAGTGGGATGACTGGCGTCGCGAGGACCCCCACGGCCGTGGATGGGTCGGCCTGGACAACGGCGTAAAGCTCGCGGTGCTCCGAGAGGGTGGTCGCCGGGCCTTCACGGTCCTGGGCACA
>CAJWER010000241.1 GCA_913030785.1 uncultured Chloroflexota bacterium
GGATTAGGGTCCCCACTTTCACGAATCTGAGAAAGGGGTGCCGGGGTCTGGGGGGGCGGTCGGATAGAAGACTGCCTACCCGTTCAGAGCAGCAATTGCAGCCTGCAACTGTGGGTCACGCATCTTCGCATAGCGTTCCACCATGCGCATGGTTTTCCATCCGCCGAGAGCCTTGATCCGGTCCAAAGGGACACCACGATCCCGCAGACGTGTGGCCCAGGTATGCCGGAAGATGTGCATCGTAACATGCTTCTCAATGCCCACGTCGGCGGCGACCTGAGTCAGCCGAGAGTTCACAAAGTCTGCTGTGAAGGGAAACACCTGGAGACTTGGTGTCTTTGAGGCCGCGTTCCGTTCACGGATCGCCGCAAGGGTTTCGAAAACCCGGTCTGTCATTGGAATGACACGATCTTCATCGTTCTTCGGTGCACGTACTGTGATCAATCCCCTCTTGGTGTTCCCATCCGGATCGTCCCAAGGTGTCTCCATATCCACATCAGCCCAAGTCAGTCCGAACACCTTGGATGCGCGCATCCCGGTATCAACTGCAAACGCGGCAACGGCTCTGATGTGATCGGGCAACTCCTGGAGTAGCCGTGCAAGCTCCTGATCCGTCAGTGCATCGGGGACCTGTTGTTGTTCCCTCTCCATCTTCACACGGTCTGCCGGGTTGCTCGCGGCGAAGTTCCAATCCACAGCAGCTTTGAAGACAACCTTGAGGCAGGCCAGATGGCGATTCCTCGTCGCGGTGCTCAGGGGTCTATCGGGGTCATCGCGGCGACGCGATAGGTATCCCTCGATCATCCGAGGTGTGATACCTGTGAGAGGCTTGTTCCCAAAGGTTCCGTTGAGACGGTTCAGATAGCTTCGCGCCGTCTTTCTGTATTGAGTCCCCCACCCGCGATACTTGGGCAACAATTCCTCGTCCACGAACTGGGCGAAGGTGATCTCCGGCCTCGTCCGCTCTTCTGTGAGGGCATTGTACTCCCCCGCCTCAAGTAGACGGTCGATGCGCCCAGCCTCCCGGCGAGCTTGATCTCGATTGCGCAGCTTGAGGCTGTGCTCCTGTCGGCCCGCAGGAGTCGAGTACCGTGCTTGCCAGTTGGAGTTCTCAGTGCGCTTGCGGATCTCGACGCGGCCGACGTGATCGGTGAGGGGATATTCGTCTTTGGCGGGACGGCCTCGACGGGCCATGATACTGCCTCCAGTCAATCAGCACAGGGCGTTTTGCCCTTACACGAATATGCCTCTGATAGACTGAAAACTCAACCCCTCCATGACCCAACCATGACCCAGAAAGAGGGTTTTCCAGGGGTGTTCGGTGGTGTCCAATGGCGTGCATACATGGATACCTAACCAACTCTGCCCGAATCATTTACCGTCTATAAAGCACCCTAACTTCCATACCCCATCTACACTTGTCCGGATAGACTGTAAATCTGCTGGCTTCGCCTTCGCAGGTTCGAATCCTGCTCTCCCCACCATATTGCAGGACAACGGGTTGCAAGGATGTTTCCCTTGTAACCCGTTTTCTGTTGTCGACCATTTTCACCCATTCTTCACCCAAGTGTCATTACGACAGGTGAAGAATCGACAAACCGTGTGGCAGCTTTCCACTCTCTCATCGAGAGGCATCCTCGATGCAGCCAGCGCGAGGGAACGACTCATCCTGAGCCTTTGGGACTGCCTCTCCGACCTTACCAACCTGACACAAGAGGACAGGAAATGGCATATCAAGTACCTGTTGGATCACTTCCAGATTAGATCCAGCAAGAAGAAAAAGGACGGGGCAAGCCTGGCGTCAATACACAAGCTGATCCACACCGCGCAACGGACTACGTTATCTGGGACTGCGTTCGATTGTGCGTCGTTGTTTCAGGGCGACCACCAAGCGACGCTCCCCTACAGGTGCAGATTACGTTCCTACCAGCCCTTCATCACCAAACTGATAGCGCCTATCACCCACACTTACTTCGCCCACAATACCCTCCTGTTGCCCCGTCGGTATCACGACAAAACGCGTATCACCAACCGAGACCGTCTCCCTCCCGTCCTTCTCCAGGCTCCGCTCGTGAGGTTCTACGGTCTGCCCGGGAAGTTGTGTCTGCAGGACAACGCCGAGGTTTCTTCCCGGAAGTGGCATGAAGCCGTGGGGGTGCCGGGCTCGCGAGTCGGCGTCTTTTGCCTGAAGCTGCAGCAGGGTCGGGGTAAATCGGAGGTGGTACTGATTGCGCCACTCTTTGCTCCACTTGGCATCCATCGGGGGCGGATCCCATCCTTCGCTCAAGCTGAAAAAGCCCTCAGAATGACACATGACCACGCCTGTCACGGCGCTCTCCGCCCTACGCCATCTGAATGTGCGCTCGCGTTCGTCCACTTCGTAGGGCTCCCAGGAGTGCAGGTTCCACTGGAGGGAGGACAGGACATTCGGCTTGCCGGCGAATTCATCAACCAGGAGAAAGCTGCCGACCCCCTTGGCGAACACGACATGGCGCCGACATCGATCTGCCCGATCCGCGTAGCTCGCATCCGCGATGCCGCACATGTACGTGATCGCATCGTCTTCGTAGGCATTCACGATCTCGCCGGTGGATTCCGGCGAGCGCATGAGCTGTGGCGCATCAGAGAGGGTCACGCAGTTGTGCGACTTCGTATGCCAGACATAGTGGCCATGATGGGAGGACCCATAGCCGGCGTAGTACCCGGCCGGCATCGCCATGACGCGACTGCCAACATGAAGAATGAAATCGTTGTTGTTGGCGTGGGAGTGGCTGATGGATCCGTAGGGTGAGGAGCGGAAGATGAAGGCTACATCCTTGTCACGATCCTCAGGAGCGGTTCGAATGGCCGCCCACCCTACATCGCTGAACACGTGCAGGATCCTGCCGTCTGTAGCGCCCCCCCGGTCGCCTTTGGGCAGGGGTGGGGCGGTAAAGAGCTGCGAGAGCACGCCCGCCATGTGGCGCTCCGGCGGGGTTGTCAGAGTCAACGACTCCTTGCGAAGGTCGTCCACGTACCGCATAAACCCGGGCGCGTCGGTTTCTCGCGCAATCACCTCCATAACGTCGGCGTTCATCTCCCAGGATGCTCGCCACTTCTCGGAATGGTCCCCGAATCCCATCCATTCCGCATAGGCTGGCAGCATGAGATACCGCCACCGTGCGTGATTTTTCCAGAAGGGCTTCTTATAGAGATCGATTCCCGTGGCGCGCTTGAGTGCGGACGCGAACATCGTCATCACCTGCACGTAGGGAAGCGCGTAGGACAAGCCCTGCGCCCACCCCCCATCATTGCCTGACCAGCTTGGCCAACTCCCGCAGAGTACCGGTCGCAGCCATTCGAGCCATGTTGTCGCTTCGGGAATGTGATCGTGAAAGACGATCGCTACGTTCGCGAGGAAAACGATCTCCCTACCCGCGTGGGAGTCGAAACGTGTGATCCCGTACAGTCCCTGATCGTGCATGTGTTCAAAGGTGATTGTGCCACGTTGTCTGTACTGATCAATCACCTGACCACGTTCTTCATCGGTAAACAGGTCCCATACCCAGTCGCAGGCGTGAGGCCCGTGCCAGATCACCGACATATGTGCTTCATCGTTGTGGGCCAGGTAACTCGAACCTTCAGGATCCCATGCACTGATCGACACCATGCGCTCGCACGCAGCCCGGCCGAGGGCGGTGTCACCTGTAGCCATGTAGGCGAGCGCCATCGCTTCCGCACCCTTAACGAAGCGGCGCGTATTCCACATCGTCGGATAGTGGATTTTCCAGAAGGCCTCGAAATCCGCGAAACGATCGGGAAGAAACTCCGGCTCATCGATCGCATGCGGCTCGGCCAGCACAGTCCTTGCACTGGCAAGAAGCGCGTCGCACCCCGACTGCAGATCTCCCGTGCACCGGGATCTGAAGGCATCCACCCCCTCCTCAGTCACGTAGAGTCTTGGGTGTCCCGAAGGCATCAAAGGAATCCACTTTGAAGCGAGAGGAATCTCGATCCTCACTGCCTCCTGAGAAATTTCGAAGGCGAAGATCTCGGACCAGTCCCCTCCGGCACCCCATCTCCAGAACCAGGCGCCCGCATCCAATGCGACTTCAGGCAGATAGATCGGATCATCCAGCCCCGTTACGCGCAGGGGTGAGTCTGTGAAAGACGAACTTCTCGAAATCTCCAGGACGAAAGGTCCATCCGTCGCCTCGGGCTTCCAGGCAAACAAAGGCGGATTCGTCTCCTCACGCACACCGGGCCGTGGACGGCGGGGGTCAATGTGAGGATGGGCATGGCGAGTTTCCTCAATCAATGGCTACATCCCTGCTGGTAGATGGCCAACTGCCGCTTGTACTCGGTCTGGAAGGCTGATTTGCTGCGGATATGGCGGACCTGGTTGATGGTCAAGCCGAAGTGCGAGGCGATCTTCTTGTTCAGCCGGAGCGGATTCCAGCGGTCGAGGATGACCTGTTGGATTATGGCCCGCTCCGTGTCTGTCAGTTCCTTGCCCATACAGGAAATCTACCAACTGACACGCGCAGGAAAAGGCCATAGTTGTGGGGATATGTG
>CAJWER010000242.1 GCA_913030785.1 uncultured Chloroflexota bacterium
AAGCTAGTGACTGGAGTTCAGACGTGTGCTCTTCCGATCTGCCTTCCGTGACCTCGTCGAGAGATATGGTTGCGTCGGATAACAGCTCATGTAGTTCGCCTCGCCATTCTTCCAGTGGGATGGGATCGGTGCCGGTCGGCGGGTTCCTTACGAATTCCGCTACCTTTCGCAGATCGTCTATAAACTCGCTGGTGGGATCGTCAGATTCTCTATTAGAGAAGAACGTGGCCATGCCGCCCCCAGCTGCAGTTCGTTCCTCTTGTTGTCGCGCCTGAGACGCGGCATTGTTAAGGATCTCCTGTGAAGTGCCGATCATCTCCAGGACATCGTGGATCTTCTTGCTGAGCCGTTCTTCCTGTGACATCTGTTTCGCTGGCTCCTTGGTCTTGTGCCCTGTTGGCAGCAGTGGGTGACACCGACGAGATCCCATTCTCGCAGCTCCGGCAGGGGTTGTCAATAATTTCGTCAGCATATGCCACCGACGGTAACGAGTTAGGCCAGGCGCTGGGAGTGTCGGAGGCCGACGTGATCCGACTCTTGACGCCCTGAGACCAACACTCCAGCATCGGCGTCAGATCCCTGGCTCTGGCGCCAATCTCAGGTATGGGCTGTGATTCGAGATTGGGTTCACCTCTCGTGTAGAAATAACAATGTAGTTGCCCATACCGAAACTAAATTATGCAACCACATATGCTCTAGTATGTATACTATATACCCGCGCGTATTAAGTATTATTCATGTACGTCATCCAACCGGTCAGTAGTGATCTGGGCGTTCCAAACGGTGAGCCAGGCGAGGACCAGGCTCATCAACAACGACGCCACAGATGAGAATCCCTCGTGGTCTCACTGAGATCGGAGTAAGGCCCTAGACTTCATATGGCATACGAGCAGTCCTAGGCGACGACAAGGGCGCGTCGTGGGACATGGAAAATGAGATCATCATCAGGGCTGCCGGCGCCAACCGCGACCTGGGCTATCCATCGTCAATACAACTCGATGACGGCCGGATTCTCACGACCTACTACTTCCCAAACACCGACGGCATCCGCTACATAGCCGGGCCCATCTGGTCTGTAGACGGCGAGTTTCATTAGCTTCGATGTGGAGTCTTCAACGATGGCCCCGATAATGGCAGGGCCGTCCTATTGGGACCAGAACCCAAGAAGCGCGCTTACGACCTCCTCCGGAGCCTCTTCCGGGAGAAAGTGGCCGCAGTCAATAGGTCCGCCTCGCACGTTGGTCGCCCTCTCACGCCAGGTGTCGAGCATGTTCAGGCGGACGCCGACCTGCCAGCCGGGCCGCTTTGCCATGTTGCCCGCCCACAACACGAGCACCGGACAGGTGAGTTTACGGCCTCGGTCGGCCTCGTCGTGCTGTAGGTCTAGCTCAATGGAACGATAGTCCATGCATGTCCCGCGAATCGTCTCTGGGTTGCTAAAGCACCGCAGGTACTCGGAGTAGGCCTCGTCGGTGATCGCTCCCTCGACGGCCGTCCAGCTCTCCAGTAGAAAGTCGAGGTAGGTTTTCGCGCTGTTGCTGATCAGAGTCTCAGGTAGTGGTGCGGGCTGCCGCATAAGGTGCCAGTGAAACCAGGCGAAGGCAAGGTCGGCATCCATGGAATCGAACGCTGCCTGGGACGGTACGACGTCGAGCGAGGTGAATGACTTGACACGTCTCGGATGGTCGAGCGCCATACGATGGCCCACTCGCGCACCGCGGTCGTGTCCAGCGACGTGATACGACTGGAATCCCAGTTCGGCCATGACCTCTACTTGGTCTTGGGCCATGGTCCGCTTGCAGTAGACGCTTAGGTCTCCGTCTGAAGGAGGCTTGCCGCTGTCCCCATAGCCACGTAAATCCGGTGCCACGACGGTAAAGTGATCGGCTAGCAGAACTGCGATTTTGTGCCACATGACATGGGTTTGTGGATAGCCGTGCAGCAGTAGCACCGGCGGCCCATCCCCACCGTGGACTAGATTGATGGTAGTGCCGGATGTCTCGATCTCAGTTCTATCGAATCCCTCGAACATTCCGTGACCTCCAATTGGACTTGTACTATGGACTCGGAGCTCACGCTATACCTGGCCCATGACCTTTTCCAGATCCTCTTTCTTGATGTGAAAGGAATGTCCGTCCGTCGGGAATTGTCCACTGACGACGTCCGATACGTAGGCCTCAAAGGCTTCCTGTATCTGTTCGCCCAGCCCCGCGTATTTCTTTACAAATTTCGGAGTGAACTTGTCGAACATGCCAAGGATGTCATGTGCCACAAGTCCTTGGCCATCACAAGACTCACCGGCGCCGTAGCTGATAGTTGGAATGCGGAGACGTTCGGTTACGATCTTAGATATCTGGTTCGGCACGCACTCAAGGATGATGGCGAATGCCCCTGCTTCTTCAATCGCGAGCGCATCATCAATTACTCGTCTGGCCGTATGAACGTCCCTACCCTGGACTCTATACCCTCCTAGTAGAGAGATGTGCTGAGGGGTCAGACCGATGTGCCCCATGACCGGGATGCCGGCCTTCACGATCGCCGTGACGATGTGTGCCGCATTGGCTCCACCCTCCACCTTTACTGAGTCGGTGCCGCCTTCTTGCATGAAACGACCCGCGTTGATGATGGCGTCGCGCTCAGAGGTGTTGTTCGACATGAATGGCATGTCTCCGACTACGAAGGCGTATTTGGTTGCCCGCGTGACCGCTTTGGTGTGGTGCAGCATCTCTTCCATGGTTACTGGAACCGTAGTGTCATAGCCCAGGACTGTCATGGCCAGCGAATCGCCTACCAGAATCGTGTCGAGCCCAGCGCGGTCGGCGAGCAGGGCCATTGGATAGTCTGGGATGCTCAACATCGTAATCTTTCGGCCCTGCTGCTTCATTGCCTGAAGGTCGAACAGCGTAATCTTCCTGCGTTCAGAGTTCGTACCAGTCATGGTCTCACCTCCATCCTTTACCCAGCTCTGTCTGGTCTTATCGGGCGACCTCTCCTTTTCCCCAACCAGATTGACACCACAAGCAGTGCAGAACCGTTCGATGGGTGGGTTTTGTCGACTACATACTGGACATTTCGTGGAACGTATTCCGTATACCATCCCGCATCAGCCTGCCTCTTGCACAGTATAGGCTATGGGGCAAGACAGAGGGGCTGGGGCTTAGGCGGGGCTGGTAGTAGCTAGGGCTGCTGGGTTAACAGGTCAATAGCGAGGATGCTATTGGGGCTTATAGGAGTGTTGTGAGGTAGGGTGGGATATATCTCCCTAACTCGTCGTACCCAGTCCCCCATGAGACTCCTAGCTGTTAGATACCCGACTCGCGTCGGCGCCGTGGTCCAGGCCAACGAGCCTCTGGGGCGTGACCTTGATTAGCACCAAGTCGAGGTCGCTAATCGACTCCTGGTAACGTCGAGCCTCCTCATCGGTATCGTGATAGTGCCTTGTGATGCGCCAGGCGATTCGGTCGGATTCCGGCGTCCCCGACTCCAGGGCCTTCGCAAGGCCGTACACGATCACTGTCCGGCCATCCGGGTGCTCCCCGTCTATGCACAGGGCAACACGCGGGTCCCTGGTGAGGTTGCGGTACTTGACGCTGGACCTCTCAATTCCTACGTAGATGGCGCCCGCCTCGTACAGGAACCAGACAGTTGTGAGCTGAGGGGGGCCGTCGACCGAATTGGTGCCGAATACCGTGAATCGGGGCGTTTGAAAAAATGATTCTATCTGGGAGTTGGACATCTGCACCATCAGAAGGCCCTCCTTACGTGGTTGACTTATCTCTACCCAATTCAATGAGCCTGCCTCTGTGGGCAGTATAGCGGAGGGGGCAATGAGGAGGGGCTCGAACCCTCGAACCCACGTTCGAACCTTACTCGCATTCAGCCTGAGAGTAACGCCCGCATGATGGAAGCCAATCCGCCTGCCCAGTCTGAAGAGTAGCGCAGTCGGATTCTTTCATATCTATTTGACAATAATTTGAATCTTGTCGTTCATAGTCCTCATGGAGAGTTCTGTTAGAGGATCGTCTAACAGGCCCCCTCGCATACTATGCTCTTTGAACTACATCCCATTTTGTTGTTAATTAGGCATTCTGTGGACCCGGGTACTCTATTTCTTGTGCGTAGTCTCGTGCAGAGCAGAGGAAATTAACAAGTTTCATCTGACCTATAGTTCTGCATGAAATTGTCAGTAACCTGGGACTGGCGACCACTACCGCGAGGCACTTTGCCCTGGATATTGCGACATTCAAACGGTTCCTGGAATATAGGAATTCGATGTTTCTGGGAAGTCTGTCTTTACTGGATGTGGTCATGGATATCAAAATCCGCCCCGGCGGAGGGGGAGGCTTCGGAGGCGACGGAAGCCGCCATCTCTGATCTGGCTCCCCTCGGCACGCAGGTGGTCATGTCGGAGGCCTTCAGAATCGATGCGTCGCTGCTCCCCCCGCCCACAGGGTAACAGGCGCTTGAGGGCACGGTGGTCTTCAAGTTCGAGTCGGTCACCGCCGGCCTGTCAGATCGGAAGAGCACACGTCTGAACT
>CAJWER010000243.1 GCA_913030785.1 uncultured Chloroflexota bacterium
CGTGGAGGGTGAGCGGGTTGCCTCGGCTACCGGGTCGCATTCCTCCCGTATGCAGGAGCTCGCTTTCGACGTTTCCGCCTACCGGGGGAAAGCCGCGCGGCTTGAGGTGATGGACCGGGAGGAGCACCTGTGGGGCCATATCTGCATCGATCGCATCGTCCAGAGCGAGGTGCCCGCTCCGCAGGTCATCAACCCAATGGATCGCGCCGCGGGTTTCCGGGGAACCGTGCACACGCTGAGTGGCCTTCGCTCGGGCCTGCTGTACGTGGCCGACGGACAACTGCACATGGACAAGTGTCCGCTTCCCCTGGAGGAGGTCATATGCGTCAGCTTCAACCCGGAGCCCGGGAAGAAGGGCTCCGCTACGCTGGTGCGCCTGGCCAACCATTTCGTGGAGGTGGACGCGGCCCTGGCGGCATGCAACAGGCTTCACGAACTCGGCTACCTGGTCGGTGTGAACCTGATGCAGATAGCCGATCGGACTGATGCGGAGATAGAGGAGGTCGCTCGCCGGGCCGCGGCCGAGCCCCCCGACGTCCTCTACTTTGCTGACAGCCTGGGGAGTATGGATGCTGTTCAGACGTCGCGGATTATCGAAGTGCTACGCAGGAAGTGGAACGGGCCGCTTGGTATCCACACCCACGACAACATGGGACGTGCACTTGTGAACTCGCTTCAGGCCATGGAGGACGGCGTCACCTGGATCGACGCCACGGTCACCGGAATGGGACGGGGTCCCGGCAATGCCAAGACCGAGCATCTGGTAATCGAGGTCGCTGAGTGCCGTCATACACGACTGGACATGGCGCCGCTGCTGTCGCTCGTGGAGCACCGGTTCCGGCCGATGCAGGCCAAGTATGGATGGGGGACCAACACCTATTACTACCTGGCTGGGAAGTACGGGATCCACCCGACCTACGTGCAGGCGATGCTGGCAGATTCCAGGTACGCCGATGAGGACATGCTGGCTGTTCTTGAGCATCTACAGGAGGCGGGAGGCAAGAAGTTCAGCGTCGAGGCCTTGGAGACCGGCCGCAACTTCTACGACAGTCGACCTGCGGGCACGTGGGCGCCAGCCAGCCTCCTTGAAGGTCGCGACCTCCTCGTTCTCGGCTCGGGTCCAGGGGTGTCTGCCCACAGATGTGCGATCGTGGAGTACATCAAGTCGACCCGGCCCGTTGTGGTTGCCTTCAACACCGACTCTGTCCTTGACGATGGCTTGATCGACCTACGAATTGCCAGCCACCCATTCCGGCTCCTGTCCAATGCCGCGGCTCACCTCAAGTTGCCCCAGCCTCTCGTGACACCGGCTTCCATGCTTCCAGAATCGGTTCGAATGTCGCTTGAAGGCAAGGAACTCTTGGACTTCGGCCTCACGGTACAGGAGGACACGTTTGAGTTCGCTGAGCGTCACTGCGTGCTGCCGACATCGCTGACGGTGGCCTACGCTCTAGCCATTGCGGCCAGTGGACGTTCCGGTCGGGTCTACTTGGCGGGTTTTGACGGCTACTCGTCAGGTGATCCGCGCAACGTCGAGGTTGACAAGCTTCTCATGGGATACTTGGCCGAGAGCGGGGTGCCGGAGTTGTTGGCGATCACCCCGAGTCGCTTTTCGGTAGCCGCGGGTTCCGTGTACTCGCTGATCTGAACTGGAGGGAAACGATGGATACTTCTGACCACGGCCGACAGTGGTTTGGTAGGTGGCACTGATGGGCAGATTCGAGACGATGCGCGAGATTCTGCGTTCGTCGCGATACTTCAAGTTGGTCTGTGGCGCAGGCAACGAGAACGCCGAGGAGGTTCGCCGCCTTGCTGTCGTTTACACGTTGGCCGGAGCAAACGGATTCGATGTGTCGGCCAAGCCAGAGGTCGTTTCGGCCTGCGGCGAGGGCATCGACCTCGCCTATGGATACGCGGAGCACTTCAAGGTCGAAATCCCGGTACGCCCGTACATCACTGTCAGCGTGGGAATGCCGGGCGACCATCACGTTCGGAAGGCATTCATCATCGACGACTGTGTCAGTTGCGACCTTTGTATCCCTGTGTGCCCGACAGACGCCATCCCTGCAAGTTTGGAGATAATCCCCGAACTCTGCATCGGATGCGGAAACTGCGAGGCTGCGTGTCCGCCAAAGGTCGCAGCGATCAGGTACCGGCACAACAGTACGGAACTCGCCGAGTTGTTGCCCAAGTGCCTTGAGGCAGGAGCCGAGAACATCGAACTGCACGCCGCCGTGCCCGGAGACGACGCCATTCTGGAGGAGTGGGAGGTTGTCAATGCCTCCCAGCCAGACAATTTCATCTCAATGTGCCTGGACCGTCACCACCTCAGCAACGTCCAGTTGATTGACCGCATCCGCGCTGCCTTCGCCGTGGCAGGTGATCGGACGATCATCCAGGCCGACGGTGTTCCGATGAGTGGCGGTTCCGACGACCACAACACCACGCTTCAGGCAGTGGCAATCGCCGACGTGATCCAGAAGGACCTCAAGGACAAGGACAGGGCATTTCGCGACCTTCCCATTCTCCTATCTGGCGGAACGAATGGTAAGACGGCTCAGATGGCCCGCTTGTGCGCCGTCCCATACCAAGGGGTGTCCATAGGTACTCATGCCCGTGGCATCGTCAAGGGCTGGGTGGCTGAGAACGGGTTTGAGCACGATCTCGAGGCCATCGGCCGGGCCTTCGGTCCGGCGGCCGACTTGGTTTCGCGGAGTATCGCTTCTTGACCGACCTACTGGTCCGGGGTGGTCGTTGCCTTGAGGACGCGCGCGCAGTCCTCTTCGACAAGGACGGGACGCTGATCGACATCCACCATTATTGGGCGTCGATGATTCGCCTACGGACCGACCAGCTCGTCGGGGGTGTCGACGGTTCCGGACAGTTGGCCGAAGGGCTGATCGACGCCATGGGTGTTGACCCCGTGACGGGACGAATGAAGCCCCAGGGACCAGTTGGCGTTCGGCCCCGTACGGAAATTGTCGACGTGGTCGCAGAGTTCCTCCGTGCCAATGGGATCGAGCTCTCACACCGTGAGGTGGAGAAACGGTTCGTCGAGGTGGATCACCGTACCGGCGAGGACCTCCTCCCTCTGCTTCGCCTCCTGCCAGGGGTTGAGGAACTGTTGGATGGTCTCGTCTCTGAGGGGGTAGCGGTCGTCGTCGTGACGACCGACCTCACCCATCGGGCCCGACGGGCCTTGGAAGTCCTGGGCCTTGACGGACGGGTGGACGTCGTCGTCGGGGGGGACCTGGTGGTCGCTGCAAAGCCTTCGCCCGACCTGGCCTTCCTGGCGTTGAGGACAATCGGTCTCGAACCGGGTCGTGCTGTAGTGGTGGGGGACCATCCGGTTGACGTCCAGATGGCCGGTGCTGCCGGCTGTGGTGCCGCTATCGGCATGCTCACCGGCCTCGCGGGTCCACAGGATTTCGTTGGCGAGGACTGTGTGGTGGCCTCGGACCTGACAGATTTGTCGCTGAACTGATGAATGGGGTGCTGTGATGTTCGATGCCAGCCCGCTCCGGGAGAAGATCAACTCCGGAAGACCCGTCCTCGGGACCTGGAACACGCTCGCCGCGCCGCTGGCCACCGAGGCCATGGCGGTCGCTGGCCTCGACTTTCAGGTGGTGGACCTCGAGCACGGGCCGTTTCTGCTCGACAGGGTTCACGAGCACGTCTCGGCCTGTGAGGGGGCTGGGATGTGTGCTCCTCTGGTTCGTATACCGACCAACGCCGACTGGATGGCCCTCCAGGCGCTTGACCAGGGGGCCCACGGGGTGGTCGCGCCGCATGTGGCTGACGCGGCATCAGCGACCAAGTTGGCGAGTGCCTTGCGATACCAGCCTTCAGGTGGGCGCGGTTTCACTCCCTTTTCGAAGGCTGGGGGCTTTAACAATAGGGATGTCAATTCGCATATCGAAAGGAGCAATCGGGATGTGGTCGGCGTGGTGATCGTGGAGTCTGTCGAGGCGCTCGAGGTGGCAGCGGACATAGCCTTGGTCGACGGCATCGATGTCGTCTACTTCGGTGCCTACGACCTGTCCCAGGCGCTCGGCTACCCCGGACAGCCGAGGCATCCGGCCGTGGTGGAGGCGATCACCGAGGGCGTCAAGCGGGTCCGAGCTGTCGACTGCTGTGCCGGGGGCTTTGTCCCGCAAGACCGTTCCGGGATCGCCGAACTTCTCGAGATGGGCATGGGCTTCATCACCTACGATGTCGACGCCTCAATTCTTTTCCGACACTTGGCGGATCTCGCTGAGTGGTTCGGAGGGGAGGTGGGATGACGGCCGGGTCGCGGCCGCACACCACGGCGATCATCCCGGTCCGACTGGAGTCGGCGCGGCTTCCCGGTAAAGCGCTTCTGGACATCTGCGGACTCCCGATGGTCGTACACGTATACCGGCGCTGTCTGCTCGCCGATCGTCTCGACGACGTGGTGGTCGCTACCGATAGCGAGGAGATTCGAAGCGTCGTAGAGGCCCATGGAGGCCGCGCCGTGATGACCCGGTCGGACCATGCAAATGGGACTGAGCGGATC
>CAJWER010000244.1 GCA_913030785.1 uncultured Chloroflexota bacterium
GTCAGGGGTGGGTCGTCGCGCATGATGATGGAGGCGAAGACCAGATCGGTCCCGAACCAGGCCCCGATGCCCGACCAGACGATCTCCTCCGTGCTGAGCCCATGGAGGTGAATCGTCGTGAGCATGATCACCACGAGGAGAAAGCCGAGCGCGCCGCAGCCATCGAGGCCGCGACCGTCGGCGCCATCGAGATCCCCTTCCGGACCATGGAGGTCTCGATGGAGTCCATGGACGTCATCTCCGCCATGGCAGACTTCGGCCTGCCGGCCTCCGCCTCCGATGCAGGGGTCGCGGCGCTCTGCGCGAGGACCGCTGTCCTCGGCGCGTATCTCAACGTCCTCATCAACGCGAAAGAGCTCACGGACGCCGAGACGGCCCGCTCCTTCGTCGAGCGCGGGGCCGACCTCCGGGATCGAGCCATGGCGCGCGAGGCCGAGATCCTCGAGACCCTCGCTGGGAAGTTCTAGGGCCCGTTTTTGGCCCCCCTTGGCGGTGCCGCCAAGCGCGGAACCGAATGCCGGACATCGCCCTGTTCAGGGCCTCAGTCAGGGTCCTGATTGGCCGATGAGACCCCTTGGTGACCCTTCTGTGGGCTATGTTTCCCCGCTGATGCGCCCTCTCCGCACCACGCAGTCCCCCCTCGCGATGTTCCTCCCCCACTCCTCCCCCCGGGCCACCTTCACCGGGGCGGTCTGCCTGATCCTGGCCCTCGCGGCCCTGGTTCTGTTGCCACTGGGGAGGCGGCGTTAGTTTCTGGCAGCTACGAGTGTCGGTAAACGCACATTCTCGGCAGAGCGCAGCGCCACGTACAGCAGTTGATCCGGAAAACTGTCCGATTGACCCCGATCTGCGGTTCATCGTCGAGCGGTGGGGCGAGCTGCCTGAACCCGTCAAGGCGGGCATCCTGGCGATGGTCCGGGCAGCAGAAGTGCCTGTGATGGGCCACTATTAGGGTGAAATATTACTCGGTAATAATGGGTGTGTATTGCCTCGTAATAAGGGGGGGCAACTGGAGAGAGTCGGGTGCGACCGTACTTGGAGCGTGAAGTCAGGGTGGATCCTGATTGATGTGCTCCCTAGCTTCGCAACCGAACGAGGCCCGACTCCCGCTAGTACCAGAGCTCCAACTCACCGGATTTGTGACGCTCGGCGAGCACTCGCGGCACAGGGGCGTCTAGGAAGAACATGGTGAGACGCTGCAGCCCGGGCAGCAGCGATAGTGGTTCCACCGTGACCAACTTGCGGCAGCCGTTGAGGTTCAACTGCCGAAGTCGATAGAGCCCGCGTAGGCAGGAGATGTCACGGACCGCAGTCCTGCCGATGTCGAGCACCTCGAGGGTCTCCACCGCGGTGACAGCTTCGATATCTGAAACCGCTCCGCAGGCCCCAAGGTTGAGGTCTTCCAGTTTCGTCTGTGCAAGCGGCGTGATGTCGCTCAACGCACTGCATCCACAGAGGTTGAGATAACGTAGTTCCAGGTGCCCTTTCAGGGCTGAGAGGTCCGTCAAATTCGGGCTTGAGGTCACCGTCAACGCTCGAAGGGCAGTACATGTATCCAGGCCAGCTAGGTCGGCGATACTACTGCAAGCGATATCGAGTGTTTCGAGGTGCTCCAGGCCACCCAAGGGTGACAAGTCCCGAAAACCAGGAATGGAACCCTGTGTGGGGGTCGGGTACTCCTCATTGTCCCACGCGAGCGTTTCGATCCACAGTGAACTCATCTCCTCTAGGCGCCCGCACGCGCGGAGGCCAGCGAGGGTTAGCCACAGATCTTCACCCGGTAAGGTAGAGATTTCGCAGGCAAATGGGCTGGATTTGAGGACGGGGTTTCCATGTCCGATCTCTGAGCGCGCGTCCGTCTTCCCACCCTCCGCTAACTGCGCCGCGACGTTTTTGTCACCACCGCTGAGGAACTCCTCCAGCGCAGCGTCTCGGGTTCCTGCGTCCTTTGAGGTCAGACCGTCAATTAGCGAACTCATCTGGCACAGCTCCTCGCTGGGCGTGACGGGCTGAGTGAAGAAAATGAGGGGATTAGTCCGTCAATCTCCACGCGGCCCTCTCGGAGCGTACTGCCCCAGCTCCGGCGGGGTCAACCCGTTCGCCTGAATGATAGGAAATTTAATCCCCCTCGGCCTGTCCCGCAACGTTTCGACGGAGGTTTTGGAGTTTCTTGCGCGGCGAATGCGATTGTTGACGCTTTGGTGAAGCATGACCGAGCATGGGTCGGCGGCTGATCGGCAGCGCTGGCGGGATCCTGGGGGGTTGGTTCGTGCGGAGTTGGCTGAAGTCCATGATTTTCGAGCCATTGGATGGCGCCAGGGGTGCGCAAACTGAGCCGACCCCGTGGCTGGTGGACAAAAACTTAGGCGCACGGAGTTGAAAACTGGCGTGCGCAGCTACAGATACTCTGGATCAAGCACCAATTGGAGCTCGCGTGGCTGGTCCGGGTCTGGCTCTAGTCGATTCGGCGGCCCGCGCGCGCTGGCCAGTGTGCGGATCGGTCCTTCCCCCTTCAATTAGCCATTCTCCCCTGGTACTCTGATGGTCTCGTGCTGAAAAACAAATTCCTATCAGTACGGCGAAACGATCTCCAGAACAGGCGACTGACGGAATCGGAAACCAGGGCGGGAGAAACGGACTTGATCGAACGGTTTTCCGACACCTGTCCCAGCCGCCCACGACGGGTTCAGGCCAATGGGGCAGCGGAGTCTGTCGAGATCTGGCTCGAGATGCCTGGCGCGGACAGTAGCCCGGCGGCGCAGTGTCGTATGACCTCAGGCGGTAACGTGGGACGATGGAAAGCGAGGCACAATCGGGATGAGTAAGCAGCCAGTGAATCGGGTTGAGACCGTTGACGATTTAAGGGGGTTCTACGGGGAACCGTCACAGCTGGTACAGCAGAAGTTTATGGAGACACTCGACGAACATTGCCGGGCGATGATCGCTCGATCTTCGTTCTACTGTGTTGCCACGCTGAACGAGGATGGCTCCCTGGACGTTTCGCCACGGGGCGATCCACCCGGTTCGGTAGCGGTCCTGGATCCGGCGACGCTCTTGTTGCCCGATCGACGTGGCAACAACCGGTTGGACAGCATGGCCAACGTGACGGAACGCCAACGATTGGCCCTGTTGTTCCTTGTGCCAGGTGTGCTGGAAACGCTACGGGTGACAGGTTCGGCGGAGGTGATTCACGATGATCCTCGCCTGGCTGCCTGTGCGATCAACGGCCAGGTCCCACCTACCGGCATGTTAGTCACCGTCGAAAAGGCCTGCCTGCAGTGTGGCAAGGCGGTCAAGCGAGGAGGCTTGTGGGAAGAGACTTACCGGATCTCACGAAGCGATCTACCGTCGTTTGGGACGATGCTAGTAGAACAGACAAACACCGGCCAGACAGCCAAAGAGTTGGACGAGTCGATCAATGATGCTTACAAGAATCGCCTGTACTAGGGCGGCGGCTCGAGATTCTCGAGGGAGTGTTGACCTGAAAAATGAAAAACCCGTGCAAGACTGGTACGATCGAAGGAAACGCCGAGTCGCATTCCCACCTCTGAATTGTGTCTGAACGTTAGAATTCTGAGACTCTTTATGATTGACTGACAGAAAGAAACTGATGAGTAGAACCGTTTACCTGGCCGGGCCTGAAGTGTTTCTTGAAAAGGCGGAAGATTAACACATGGCTCACGCTAAACTGGTATGGCTGGAAAAACTGAAGAAAAATCATGCTGGGAATGCGCAGGTGGAGATTAGGCGCAAGAAAGGAGAGGAGGCGGCGGAGCAAAAGAAAGCACTCGCCCGCCTTGAGCTACTTCAAAAACTCCAAGCTTCAGTTGAGTCGAATGAAGGGGATTTGTCGGGACTTTCTTACCTGGAAATCAATGCGCTGGTTGAGAACATGCAGGAATTTCCCGATCTTGCCATCCGGTTACCGGGCCTTTTAGAGAACAGTGCCATGTTTCGTGGCTCTTGGGCACGCATGTCCAGCGATTACCGGGACCGACGGTTCGAAGTGGCATTGTTGTGCGCCCCTGGACGGTCCGTATTGGGCTTCAGCGAAACAAGCCTCGGATAAATTGATCTGCCAGTGCGGATCTTCGTCGGTAATTCTGACACAATTGCGCCCGCACAAGAATGTGCTTCCTGGCTTCAAAAACGCCTTCGTACTAGTCCGTTGGAAGTACTATCGCCCAACGCCGGTCACTATGTCTTCCTTCCCGAAGAAACCGCCGCAACTCTGCAAACGGCACCGGAAGCCTACCCGGACGCCCCGGGCGTCAATCGCCAGGCAATCCACGAGCGCGTGGCCAATTCCGCCGCAGCATTGTTCCAACAAGCTTAATTTCAAACAACGGTTATCCGCATTAATAGCGTCAAGTACACGCGATAACTGCTGTTGATCAGGTATTCATCGAATCGAAGAACTCATTGTTATCCTTGGTGGATTTCAACTTATCAAGCAGAAAGTTCATGGAATCCATGGTGCCCATGGGATGCAGGATCCGCCGCAGCACCCACATTTTGGCCA
>CAJWER010000245.1 GCA_913030785.1 uncultured Chloroflexota bacterium
CCAACCTCGTCTACAAGGCCAAGAGATACGGCGCTGACGACCCCGCTCTCGCCGGAAAGGACCTGTCTCCCCGTAAGTACGACTGGCCCTTGCACCGGACCTTCGACGGCATCGGCGAGCCGGTCGCCTGAGACGGCCTCGGAAGTGCGGAAACATGACGCGCGAATCATGTTCTCCGGGGTGATACTCAGCCGAGTGGCCCAGTACCAATTGCCTATGGAATGACCCTCATGGACCTTGTTTTGCGTCACCGTCTGGTGTACACTTCAATTCATGAATTCTGATTCAGGTGCGATGTCCGGAGCTCAACGCCTGCCAGCGTCCTTCGTCAGAGGGACCAGGGAGCTGCGAGCCTCCGACATCGAGGCCGCCATCCCCCGCCAAGAGCGCGTCTCGGTGGCGCCCCGCCCCAAGAGCGGCTGGCGCCGGACCTTCGCATCCCTCTCCGTCCCCGACTTCCGCCGCCTCTGGCTGGGCACGGTCATGATGATCGCCGCCATGCAGATGCAGGCAATCGCTCAGGGCTACCTGGTCTATCAGATGACCGGGTCGGCCAAGCTCCTGGGCCTCGTCGGCGCCGGCATGGCGCTCCCTCTCCTGGTACTAGCGCCTTTCGGCGGCGCCATCGCCGACCGCGTAAACCAGAAGCGTCTCATCCAGGGGGGACAGATTGCGATGACGCTGATCGCCGTCCTGATCACGATCGCTATCGCCACCAATAGCCTCCGCTGGCAGCACCTGCTGGCGGCCGGCATAGTGCAGGGATTGGTCTGGTCGTTCATGGGCCCGGCTCGCCAGGCCCTGCTCCCACGGCTGGTCGGCCACGAGCGCGCGGGCAACGCTATTGCTCTGGTATCAGCAGGCATGAGTGCGCCGGCACTCATCGCACCGGCCATCGCTGGGCTGCTCTACGCCTTGGCGGGCCCCCAGGGCGTCTACATCGCAGTCACCGGTCTCGGGTTCATCGCCGTCGCCATGACCACGTCTATACGCCATAGCCCCCAGCCGACGGAGAAGCCCAGGACAGGGGTTGCCTCCGACATCAAGGAAGGGCTGAATTACGTCTGGAGTCACGAGAATATTCGGGTCCTGATGGGCATCGTGCTAGTCTTCGTGCTCCTATCAGCTCCCCTGGCGGGACTGCTGCCGGTGCTGGTCGTGGACGTATACCACCGCGAGGCCGGCGCTCTTGGCCTGCTAATGAGCGCCATGGGCATCGGCTCCCTGATTGGGACGCTGTTCATCGCGGGGTTCGCCACACGCAGGCGCGGCCTGCTGCTGATCATGTCGGGCCTCGCATCCGGAACAGCCCTTCTGTTGGCCGGAATCGTACCCGTGTACTTCATCGCCGTAGGAGTGCTTTTGGTCCTTGGGCTCGGAAACGCTGGCCAATGGTCACTAAACCAGATTCTCGTTATGGGTCAGCTAGACGACCGCTACCGGGGTCGCGTCATGGGAATCTACATGATGACATTTGGGTTGGCGCCTCTCGCGATACTACCGGCGGGTGTGGCGGTGGACATAGTTGGACCAGAGCCGGTCTTGGCCGTAGTAGGCGCAGGCCTGCTGCTCTTTTCGGTATTCGTGCTGCTGACCCAGCGGCGCATCCGGGAGATGCAGTAGCCGCAACCACTAACAAACGAATCCCCGTTGGGTTTGCGTGGCCTATCGCCGCGGATGTACACTGGCCCCATGAATCCCGATGCGGAGTCTGGTGCTTCTGAGGCCTCAGACCCCGCTCATCCCTTACCACGGTCCCAGTCGCCCCTCAATGCTGAACCAGCGCGGGTTATAGATTCGCCTCAGGCCCCACGTCTGCCCCGCGAATCCGGCATTCGTTACACCTTCAGTTCCCTCAACAACCGGAATTTTTTGTTCCTGTGGCTTGGCATGGTCTGCCTGATGGCCGGCATCAACATGCAGATGATCGCCAGGGGCTACCTGGTATACGAAATCACCGAGAGGCCACTTCTGCTGGGCATAGTCAATGCAGGGTCGGCGCTCCCCATTCTCGGACTATCGCTGTTTGGGGGCGCCTTCGCTGATCGGATGGACCGTCGTAGGATCATTCAGGGCGGCCAGTTTATCTCACTGGTCCTCACACTGGCGGTGGCGGTCCTGATCACCATGGACGCAGTCACCTGGCAAATGCTGTTCGTCGCATCCATGCTTCAGGGCGCCATGTGGGCGTTCATGATGCCTGCGAGGCAAGCGATAGTCCCTCAGATCGTAGGGGAGGACAACGTCACCAACGCCCTCGCCCTGAATGCCGCCGGCATGAGCGCCACGACGCTGCTCGCACCCGCCGTAGCCGGGTGGATCTACGCCGGCATCGGACCGGACGGCGTCTACTACATCATAGCCACTCTCGGTCTCTTCGCGGTGCTATTCACCACACTCGTACGATACGAGGGAGTTAGGCCGGTCGGGACAAAGACGAATATGCGCTCTGACATTGCCGACGGCTTGCGCTACATCGTCAAGAGCCCAATGGTGCTGCTCTTGCTGATGATGGGACTGGCCACAACCATGCTAGCGATGCCGTTCCGATTCTTGATACCAGTGTTCGTAGTCGAGCTCTATGACCGAGGCCCAGAGGCTCTGGGACTCCTGGTAAGCGTCATGGGGCTGGGATCCCTCGCCGGAGCATTGTTCATCGCATCGATGGGCAAGTGGCGGCGCGGTGTGATGCTGATCGCCGGATCCTTCATGTCGGGCCTGGGATTGGTTTTGGTGGCCGCGTTCCCCTTCTACATGGCTGCCGTCGCAATCATGCTGCTGCTTGGCCTCGGCGACGCGACGCGTCGCACGCTAAATCAGACCCTCATCATGGAGGTCGTCGAGGACCGGTTCCGCGGTCGCGTGATGAGTGTCTTCATGATGAACTTCGGCCTGATGCCGTTGGGCGTCCTACCGGCTGGGCTAGCCATCGAACTTTACGGTGGGCAGGCCACCGTTGCGTTCCTTGGGATTACGCTGATCCTTGTAGCGTTAATCGTGCTGGTAACCCAGCGCAACCTCCGCAAATTCGAATAGTTCTGTATTCCAACCGTATATGCGGCTACAACTACGACGTCCGCACTTGCGATTCGAGGTTGTTGAATCAACCGGAGGCAACACCGGTGCGGTAGAGATTGAAGTGTACGGCGAGCCACCTCCTTAGGTATCTTCCTTGCCACGCGACCATTAATCGGCCATGTAGACCCGCGGTGGTGTAGTTGCAGATGGGAATCAGTGATCCACCTGCACGGTGCGACGCCATTACAGACCATCGCGGTTTGAAGTTTGCCTAGAGACCGGTGCACACCGGCTGCGCGACGGCACCGATGATGCCTCCGCACTCCTCAGGACTACCTGAATTGATGGTTCGGCCTCCAGATCAGCGTGCTACAATTTGGCTTGCAGGCCGATAAGGAGGATTGATGCTACCGATAACCGAGATCGCAGCGCAGATGGGGCTTGACCCCGACGTGGTGCTCCCCTATGGCAAGTACAAGGCGAAGATTTCGCTGGACGCAATCAAGAGCGGCAGTCCACAGGGCAAGATGATCCTCGTCACCGCCGTCACTCCCACAAAAGCGGGTGAGGGCAAGACCACCACGACCGTGGGTCTGACGCAGGCGCTGGGGAAGCTGGGACACAGCGTCATCGCCACGCTC
This sequence comes from uncultured Chloroflexota bacterium, assembly GCA_913030785.1. GTDB lineage: Bacteria > Chloroflexota > Dehalococcoidia > Lucifugimonadales > CAJWER01 > CAJWER01. The sequence continues at coordinate 3,660 of CAJWER010000245.1, forward strand.
AGGGAACCTTCGCTTGGGCCGATCTTCGGGATCAAGGGCGGAGGCACCGGGGGCGGTGTGGCCTTGGTGGAGCCGCAGGACGAGGTGAATGTCCACTTCACCGGCGACGCCCACGCGGTCTCGTCGGCCCACAACCTCCTCGCGGCGCTAACCGATAACGCCGTGCAGCGTAACAAGATTCCCGGCCTCAGTCCGGAGGGCATCTCCTGGCGGCGCGTCAGTGACATGGAGGATCGCGCGCTTCGCTCGATAGTCACGGGCGTGGGCGGGAGCAACAACGCCCCGGTCCGCGAGACCGGCTTCGACATCGTCACAGCATCGGAAATCATGGCGATACTGGCGCTGTCTTCAGAACTTGAGGATCTTCGGGCCCGGCTGAAACGGGTTGTGGTCGCCACTACAAACGATGGCACGCCAGTTACGGCGGACGACGTTGAAGCCGTCGGTTCTCTGATGTCGCTGCTTCGCCATGCAATTGTACCGAACCTGGTCCAAACCACCGAAGGGCAGCCAGTTATCGTGCACACAGGCCCCTTCGGCAACATCGCTCACGGATGTAGCTCCGTCATCGGCGACAAGCTCGCCCTTGGTTATGCGGACTACGTCCTCACCGAGGCAGGCTTCGGCGCTGACCTCGGCTTCGAAAAATTCGTCGATATCAAAGCGAGGACCAACGGGCTGGAGCCCAGTGCGATCGTGCTCGTCGCCACTATTCGTGCGCTCAAATCTCACGGGGGCGTAAAGTTCCGTGATCTTGACACACCAAACGAGGCCGCCGTCGAAAAGGGCTGCGCAAACCTTGAGCATCTGACCGGCATGATCCGGGGCTTCGGGTTCCCAGTCGTCGTGGCGATCAACGA
>CAJWER010000246.1 GCA_913030785.1 uncultured Chloroflexota bacterium
ATTGAGTTTTTTACTAGATATTTACAGATATTTGCGACTAAAACTAAGACCCCGAAAGAAGCATAAAAGGTCTTAGTAGAAAGTGTGTTTCCAGAATAAATTCCAGAAGTAATTCGTTCAGACAAAGGATTCTCAGACTTAAACGATAGACTTAAAGACTTAGGTTATAATGGAATTCGTTGCGTTCCTTCTTGGTCCGCAAATAATATTTCAAGAGCAAGGCTTTTAGGTAAGCTCGCTTTCAGTCGGACTTCCCCCTCAATTTTCGTCCTATGCCACTGAGAATGGAACCCTCGCTTTTCTCTGCCCCATCTCCAGTCTGGGCTGACTGGATGATCCGATCCACCTGTTTCCAAACCATCAGCCTGCAGACCGTGAGGAGATAGCGCCGGTCCTGTCTAAGCCCGAGCGCCTCACACGCCTCCTCTCTCGTCTCTTTGACGCTCTCTGCGGGCGGGCCGTGGTAAGCGTTGAAGATGGTCTGAACCTTCTCCCTCTCCACCCCATACGTGTTGACGAGGATCTTCCGCAGGAAATCAGAGCAGGTGATGATGTGCTTGGCCCAGCACCACCACGTGCGCTGCAGGCGCTGCACGAGAGAGACCTTCCACCCGTACCTCTTCCCCTGGAACGTCACGATGTCGTCGTCACCGCACCAGCCCTTGCGATGGGCGATCTCCCAAGAGCCATCGACCATGATCCTGATCATGCAGGGGACGCCCCGCAACTTCGCCGCCAAGACATGCAGGAACGCGAGGTGCTCCTGCACATAGACGACGTCGAAGTTCTTGGCCTCTCGGAAGACGCGCCAGAACGCGACCAGGTATCTCAAAGGCAGCGGCCCGCGGGCGATGGACTCGACCTCGAAGGGATACCCCGTCGGGGCGGGGTCCGAGCAGAACGCGATCACCTTGACCTCATGCCCGCGCTCGATGAGGAAGCGACCGAAGCTCGGGACGTAGACCGAGGGCCCGGCCTCGATCTCTTCTTCGAATAGAACGAGCGACGCCTCATCTCCCTCGGGGAGATAGCGACGCAAGGTCGCCAGGCGAGTGTCGATGGCTTCGCGTTCGATCTCGAGCGCGCGCTCGAAGTCGAGCCCGCTGGTCACACCCCTTCCAGCCGCGTAGCTCTCCTCGGTCTCCTCGAACAAGCCCGTGAGGCCGCGCGTCACGGGCGAGAGAGACCGGAGCGCCGACGAGTAGGCGCCATAATCGACCGCGACGATCTTGTAGGGCCGGTCGTTCGCGATCAGCGGGGCGAAGATCGCGATCCCGTAGAGGACACCGAGCACCCACAGCGAGCCCTTGAAGAGCCACCGCTTCTTCAGCTGTTCCCCGACGAGGTCCCAGTAGTCCTTGGAGTACGTGGAGCCCTCCGAGATGAGGTTCTCCTCCTGGCCTTCGAGCGCTGTCCTCTCGTCGCTCATCAGTTGGGGCGGGCTGGCGCGACAGATACGCGGCAAGGTCTTGGATTTCGCCCAGCGTGCGCTTGTTGGCGCCCATGTCCGCTTCAAGCCACTTGTTGGCCAACAGCCGTTGTGTGTCGGCGCCCAACCCAAGGTGATCGGAGCGCCCAGCGTGCCGATCATCAGTACCACTGACGGCATTGGAGAGTATATCGCCTACCTCGACGTGGGGCGGTACGCCGTTATTGTCGAGCCACCGGTCGGTGTTGGATTGGCCCAGGCCTTGGTCGACATCGTCGATGTATGCAAACAGCAACGATCGGGCTCCAGGTCGCGCACGGCCTCCGCCGTCAAGGTGCTCAACCTGATGGTGCCGCCGCCATCGGTCGTCGTCGGCGAGATTCAGGACGCCGACCAGAATCCGGTCTCGGGCGTTCGCGTCGATGTTCTGGCCAGAGGCCTCGACAAGCTGACAGAGAAACCGGCGGGCGATAACAAGGGTGGCAAAAAGATGCAGATCCAGGGGCGAGAGAAAGCCAAGTTGGTGCAGGAGACCCATCTGCTGGGCACGGCCATCAGCGATGAGCACGGACGCTACGAGTTGTTGGTTTCACCGGGGCAATTGGCCGCCAGCGATCCTTGAGTGGCCGCTGTCTCGTCTCGTTTGCGTCCGTGGTCCCCTTGACGTGTCACAACTTCAGTCCGATAACACCCCTCCGCGGCGGCGCATCATGCGCCTTCAAGCAAGCTAGACAGGGGTGAGTCGATGCATAAGGTGATCATCATAGGAAGCGGACCAGCCGGCCTGACAGCCGCAATCTACACGGCCCGCGCCAACCTTGAACCTCTCGTGCTCGAGGGTGGCTTTTTACCGACCGGTGATCTGATGACCCCCGGCGGGCAATTGATGATCACCACCGAGGTGGAGAACTACCCCGGATTCCCAGCCGGGAACATGGAGGGCTATCTTGAGGATTCCATCGATAGTGAGCGGATGATGATGATGCCGCCGCACATGAAGGAGGGAGTCAGCGGTCCGGAGTTAATGGAACTGATGCGGCAGCAGGCAGTCAACTTTGGTACCCGGGTGGTTACCGACGATATTGTTTCGGTCGACTTCAACGCCCGCCCGATGACAGTTACCTCGCTCGGCGGTGAGACGGTCGAGGCACATGCGGTGATCGTGGCAACCGGCGCCAGCGCCAATTACCTGGGCATGGAATCGGAAGAACGGTTCAAGAACAACGGAGTCAGTGCCTGCGCGGTATGTGACGGGGCGCTGCCGCGGTTCCGAGAACAGCCCTGCATCGTGATCGGCGGGGGGGATTCGGCGGTGGAAGAAGCAGATTACCTCAGCAAGTTTTCCTCGCGTGTCTACATCGTGCACCGCCGGGACGAGCTTCGTGCCTCCAAGATCATGGCCCAGCGGGCGATGGAGAACGAGAAGATCGAGCTGGTCTGGAACCACCAGTGCCAGGAAGTGCTGGGCAACGACGAGGATGGCGTGACCGGGGCCCTGCTGGGCAGCACGGTGGATGATTCGACACGAGAACTGGAAGCATCCGGCTTCTTCCTGGCGATTGGACACACGCCCAATACAGGCTTTTTGGACGGGGCCCTGGAAATGAACGACAAGGGTTACGTCACCTGGACGGTATCCCACCGCACCAATACCAGTGCCGAGGGTGTTTTTTCCGCCGGGGATGTGTCGGATGATAACTACCGACAGGCGATCACGGCGGCCGCCACCGGCTGCATGGCCGCCCTGGACGCGGAACGATACCTTGCCGCGAAGGGACTCTGATACAGTTTACCGTGTGGACCCCCAGTAAACGCGTTTAACGAATCACCACCAACGAGAAGATCTGATGAATGAGCGAGTAGAAGCGGACCGGCGGTTGATCCTGGAGGCCGAGGACAAAGGGGGCCTGGCCAAGCTGAGGACCTACACGCGGCTCTCCGGGCCGGGCTGGCTGCAAAGTGCGATCACGCTCGGGGGCGGGTCACTTGCCGGGGCGCTGTTCCTGGGCGTCCTGGGCGGGACCGATATGCTCTGGCTGCAACTGATGGCGATCATCATGGGCGTGGTGATGCTCAGTGCCATCAGCCACGTGACCCTCTCCACCGGCAAGCGTCCCTTTCCATTGATCAACCGGCATATCAACCCTGCACTGGGCTGGGCCTGGCTGCTGGCCACGATCACGGCCAACATGATCTGGTGTATGCCGCAGTTCAGCCTCTGTTTTGCGGCCCTGGAGATGAACCTGATCGGGTTTGGTAACACGGAGTCTTACGAGCTGGCGAAAAAGGCTGGCGATCAGATGTATGCCTACAAGATTGGCATTTCCGCCATCTTCCTGGCCCTGGCCGGAGGCATTGTCTATCTCAGTAGCAAGCAGGGCTTTGCCGCCAAGGTCTTTGATTGGACGCTCAAGATCATGGTCGCCATCGTGGTGCTCTCCTTTTTCGGCGTCGTGATCATTTTGACCTTCAAGGACAAGCTCCAGTGGGGAGCGATCTTCTCCGGCTTTGTGCCGGACTTCTCCCAGTGGACGTCTCCGGCCGGGGCCTCGGCCGTTTCGGAGTCACCGGGCGTTTCGGCGTCGGGCTCCTGGTCGTCGGGCGTCTGGGGTTCAGGCGTGTCGGCTGCCTCGGCCTCGGCCTCCCCGCGCACGCCCTTGCATCCCCTCACGTGCCCTCACACCCTTGCAGGTGCATTGCCTTGGGTGGCCCTTACGCCCCCTCACACAGATCTCATGCCTATGCGTCTGGAATTACAAAGTAATTCACTACCTCCAATGCTAAAGCATTGATATCTATTGTTTAATAAAACAATAAGGGATTGTCTTGCTTTAGAATCAGAGATTCTAGGGGGGATTTCTGGAGGTTACCCTTTAGGGTAAGAGACAACCAGAACCCTACGGGTTCAGATGTGTGTGGATACACCCCATGCTTTTCCTTGCGCATTATGCCCACCAAAAGATCAAACTCTTTTACCCTAAAGGGTAAGTCATTCATGGAATCTCCATGATTAACCAACCCCTAAAGGGGTTGACAATGGTATTTTGCTGGGTCAGTATGAAGGGGTCAAGTCATTCGGCTTGGC
>CAJWER010000247.1 GCA_913030785.1 uncultured Chloroflexota bacterium
CACCTCCGATCGGACCAACTACTGGGAGAACCTGCCCTCCGAACACCTGGAATTGGCCCTGTGGCTGGAATCGGACCGGATGGGCTTCTTGTTGGAGGCGCTGGACCAGGAGCGACTGGACCTGCAGCGCGATGTGGTCAAGAACGAGAGGCGTCAGAGCTACGAGAACCGACCCTACGGGATGGCGCACCTGCTGATGCAGCCAATGATCTACCCTGCGCCCCATCCTTACTCCTGGCCGGTAATCGGATCTCAGGAAGATTTGGACGCGGCGTCTCTTGATGATGTGAAAGCCTTCTTCCGCAGTTACTACAGCCCGTCCAACGCCAGCCTAGCGATTGCGGGGGACATAGACCCGGACAGGGTTAAGGATCTGGTGGAGCGCTACTTTGGGAGCATCGCCCCCGGGGTCGTGCCGAACCGCGTCCAGCAGATGGGCTCCATTATCAGCGGTGAGGTAGCACTGGAACTCACCGACAAGGTGGAACTGCCGAGACTTTACCTGGCATACCCCGGTCCCGCAGCCTTCGATAAGGACGAGGCGCCCCTGGACGTGCTGTCTACGATACTCTCGGACGGCAAGAGTTCGCGGCTCTACCGGTCCCTGGTCTATGAGAAGCAGATCGCCCGGGATGTGTCGGTTGGTAACTACGCGCAGGAAATAGCAGGGGAGATCAGCATCCAGGTGACCGCCAGCCCCGGACACTCCCTTGACGAGATCCAGTCCGTCATAGAGGGAGAGTTGGATCGTGCACGCACTGAAGAGCCTACCGACCATGAGATACAGCGTGCGATCAATCGCATCGAAAGCCACAACGTGAGGCAGATCGAGCAGCTCGGCGGCTTCGGGGGAAGAGCTGACCAGCTCAACTACTTCAACACCTTTACAGGCAACCCGGGAGCGATCAATACCGACATCGAGCGGTATCGTGCAGTCACCGCACAGGACGTAGCGGCCGCAACCAGCAAATGGCTGGGGTCGGCCAGAGTGCGCATGATTGTGGAGCCCGAGAAGTCCAAAAGTGCCTCAGCCAGTTCCTTAGACCGCTCGATAATGCCCGAGGGCGAGAGCCCGGGCCATTTCACACCGCCGACCCCTCGCCGAGAGCGGCTGGCCAACGATCTTGATTTGCTCTACGTTGAGAAGCGCGAGTTGCCCATGGTTGCCATGGGCCTTGTGCTGAATACAGGGGCTGACAGGGACCCTGAAGCAATCCCAGGCCTCGTGCAAATGACTACATCGATGCTGTCCGAAGGAACCTCAACTCGGTCGAGCACCCAGATTTCCGAGGAGATGGAGTTCCTGGGATCAGTGCTCCATACGGACACAGGCCGTGAGCACATGGTCATATCCGCAGAGGCGTTGACGGCCCACTGGCCCGCAGCCCTGGAGGTTGTGGCCGACGTCGTCCAGAACGCCACATTTCCGGCCGACGAGTTGGCGCGCGTTCGGAAGGAGCGGCTGGCCGACCTGAAGCGCGTGTCTTCAGACCCGGTTGCGATAGCTCAGCGAGCGACCAGAGCGCTGATATACGGGCACGACAGCGGATACGGCCACCCGATGAGCGGCACGGAGGAGTCGGTCGCTGCCATCACGCGCGACGGCATCATTGCACACTACGGGCTCCACTTCACGCCACAGAATGCTACCCTGGTGGTTGTGGGCGACATCACGGGCGAAGAGGTTGTGGCGAAGGCAAAAGAGTTCTTCGCGGACTGGGAAACGGCCTCGGGAGACACCACTCTCATTCCGGAGGCTACCGCGCCCCGAAACGACACCTCAACCCTGTACCTGGTTGACCGTCCGGGAGCTCCTCAATCGGTTATTCGAGCAGCCCATCTTACAGTTCCGCGTAGTGACCCGGACTTCTATGCGATGTACGTAATCAACTACGTATTCGGGGCCCAGATGACCTCGCGGCTGATGATGAACCTGCGGCAAGAAAAGGGCTACAGTTACGGATACTACGCCCAGATCGACTGGCTCAAAGGTTCGTCGTCGCTGATAGCCGGAGGCTCTGTCCAGACGGATGTGACCAAGGACGCCCTGTCCGAAACCCTCAAGGAGTTCACCGATATCCGCCGAGGCCGGCCCATCACCGAAGAGGAGTTCGAGAACGCCAAGAATGGAATCCTTCAGGGCTTCCCATCACAGTTCGAAACCCAGAGCCAGATCCTCCAGCAGCTAGGGCGTGTGGCGATCTTCGGACTGCCCGACGACTACTACGCAAACTTCCTCGGCAACATCGAGGCACTCACGCTAGACGATGTGCGCGCAGTCGCATCTAATCGAATAGAAGCCGACCGGTTGGCGGTCCTGGTGGTAGGAGACCGGGAGGCCATATTTACGGGCCTGAGCGAGCTGGGACTGCCCATTGTGGCTGTGGATAACGAGGGCTGCTCCGTCTGAGCCGGGAGTCGAGATCGAAGGTATGGTACAGCTAGGATTGGCGATGGACTTTCCAGCCCGTTCGACGGCGCTGCTACGTGCCCTCGATAAGGGCATCGTGCCACCGGACCAGCCGGTTGGGCGCGGCCTCCTCTTGACCACACTAGCCGTTGAAACGGTCATCTTTCTATGGCTGTCCTTCGGGCTGACCGTACAGTGGGCCATCTCCTTACCCCCCGCGCTCCTGGTCTCGGCAACGCTGTCTGTCGAACTGGCCCGGACCAGGCGCGGAGCCCGCGGCGATCGACCCCGACTACTTGTTGTGGCCTTGACGGTCACCCTTGTGCTCGACGCCCTCCTCGTCGCGTTTCTCGCGTTGCTCCTGTTGCTGGTGCTGGTGCAGGGCTCACTGGCCGGCAACGGCATCCTCCCCCCGCTGATAATGCCCTTCATCCTGGGAGTCGCAATCTACATGCGAACCGCACTACCCCTTCTACTGGTGCTGATGTTGGTCCTCCTCCTCGATCTCGGCGTGCTGATGGACACAGGGCCGATCGTATTCCTGGCCGCTCCCCTGGTTGCGGCGGTTGGCGTAGTGGTGGTCCTGTTCCAAACGGTCAGTTTCGGCCCGAGCTCAGTCGTAATGGACCGGGTAATGGCTGGCGCTGGACAGGTGTCGCACTCGTGACCGAGGGCGTGCCCGAGCAACCGTCATCCAGTGCTGACCCTCGATCTGACTTTCCTCCGGCTACGCCCGGGTTCGCCGGTCTCAGGGCGTCCCTTGGTCGACGTGCACTAGCCATAACAGGGGCCGCACTGGCACTACTGACCGCCTTGGGCGTGCTGGGCGGCCTCTATGAAACATTTCCAGGGGACCTGGCTGTGTCCACGCGGGTACAGTCGCTTGGCTCCGACTGGCTTGATGTGGTCATTGAGGCCATAGCGGCGGCGGGCGACCCAATAGGAGCCCTTACCGCCGTCGGCATCGCACTCCTCGCGACCTTCGCACTGCGCGGGCCTCGCCCTGCAGGGTACTTGCTAGCAGTCGCCACGGTTGGGGTGATCGTCCGGGAGCTCCTCAAGATGGCAATCGCCCGGCCACGCCCGACAGAGGATCTGGTCCGGGTCATGGACATCCGCGACAGCTATTCATTCCCAAGTGGCCACGTAATGTTCTATGTCGTGCTGTTGGGCTCCCTGTATTTTCTGTTGTCGTCGTCGAGCCTCTCCGGCAGGATGATCCGCCTACTACAAGCCATAATCGCTGTCGCGCTGGCATTAACGGGGATCTCCCGCGTATACCTGGGGGTGCACTGGCTGAGCGACGTGCTCGCGGGCTACATCTTCGGGGTGGCCCTGGTAGCAGTGGCAGCCTGGGTGTGGCGTCGGTGGACGGTCGCATAGCCCTAACCGCTTTCTTGCAGGGGACGATCGGTGCTACAATTCGCCACGGTTCAGGTATGGTCCTCGAGATGACGCTCTGGACCGGAGAGGGACGCGTCGGGAGCGCCCGGTCCGCGCCGACGCAGCACCGATATCTCGCACACATCACACGTGGAACGCCCTCTAAAAATCGCCCTTGTCTCCGCATACGATTACGCTTTCCGCGGAGGCGCCAACGAGCACATCCGCAACCTCGCGGCGCAGTTCGAGGGCTGGGGCCATACGGTCAAGGTGATTGCGCCTTGCTCCAAGCCCGAGGGCATCACCGAGACCAACTTTATCCCAATGGGCAAGCCATGACAGTCCCAACCCGGCACGTAAGGGGCATCAAACCCACTAAGAGAACGTGACTTGACAATGATGTCTTTAAGTATCTTGTTGACAGCGTGACCTATGTGAATATCGCCATTGGCATAGGGCGGTCCGTCATGCAATATAAACCTTGGTTTGCCTTTTTTGATTTCCCTGATCTTTCCGTAAAGATCCATTGCCTCCCAACGCTTGAGCATCTCTGGCTCGCGCTGCGCCAGGTTCCCTTTCATGGGAAACCCGGTATGAGGCAAGTTCAATGTATTCTTATAATCCGTCATCAGGTTGAGTAATTTATTTCACCGAAAAGGGGAGTACAATTTTAGATTGCCTTAGAGATCAAGGCAGTTGGGAGGTTTTAGTTAATT
>CAJWER010000248.1 GCA_913030785.1 uncultured Chloroflexota bacterium
CTTTCGGTGAGGGCGCAGATGTAATCATCAAGATCTATCGGGGTAGCGCCGCGGGGACAGCTGCATATGAAGCCTACTTGCTAATGGCACGCACGGTCGGCGATTTTGCCGCTGCGACCAGGCTGGCGGAAAACGCTCTGCGCTTCGAGATGGTCGATGGCAAGACTGTCTACGTCCTATGGGACAATGCTGTATTGCCACCTGATGTGACTGGTACCGTGACTATGGTCACTTACGATGGAGACGAGTCTCGAGAAGACGCCAGCTCGGTGGCAGGACAAGTGCCGATTCTGGTGATCGTTGACTAACCCGACGGCAACTCTAGCTCCCCTCCTCTTGCCCCCTAGGCTATACTGCGCACAAAGACACGCCCATGCTCGGTGGGATGACACATAAGGCGATACTGGTACTAGGACTTTTGCTAGTTGTGAGGGTGATGGCGTGTGGCGGGACACCCCAACCCCCACCCACGCACATGCCTCCCACCGTTACACCAACGGCTGCGGACGGCCAATCCCGGAGCACAAGCGCGCCGGCTTCTTCAACCGCTGACCCAGATGAGGCCATTATCCGAAGGGCAGCCCCATTTCAGAAGATGGAGATCGAGCGGGCCTTTCCTAACCTTTCTTTCGGCCGAATGGTGGACCTGACATTCCCATACGACGGTACCAACAGGCTATTCCTTGTCCTCCAGCACGGGCAGATCAAGGTCTTCGAAAACGAGCAGGGCGTCGAGTCCACCAAAACGTTTCTCGACATATCCACCCGGGTAAACGACAGCGGTAACGAAGAAGGCCTACTGGGAATCGCGTTTGACCCTGATTATCGATACAACGGGTACTTTTACGTCAACTATACCGCCTCCGATCCGCGACGCACCGTGGTCTCGCGCTTCACTAAGAATGATGACGACTCGGACCGAGCCGACCCGGACAGCGAGCGCGTAATCCTGGAGGTTCCACAGCCTTTCAGGAATCACAACGGCGGCCAGGTGGTGTTCGGTCCTGACGGCTACCTGTACATCGCGCTTGGTGACGGTGGATCGGCAGGGGACCCCACAGGCAACGGTCAGAACCGGAGTACCCTCCTTGGTACGATCCTGCGTATCGACGTACGGTCGACCGAGACAGGCAGCACTTACGACATCCCTTCCGATAACCCCTTCGTCGGAAACGAAAACGGTGCGAGGGAAGAGATCTGGGCGTACGGCTTCAGAAATCCATGGCGCTTCGCCTTTGACCCAGAAACCGGTGACATCTGGGCCGCCGATGTGGGCCAGAACTCGTGGGAGGAGATCGACTTCGTCAAACCCGGCCTCAACTACGGCTGGAATGTAATGGAAGGCACGCACTGTTACTTTGACCGTCGGATGGAGAGTGAACAGCCGACATCTTGTGCGAGGACAGGTCTGGAGAAGCCGGTCGCCGAGTATGGGCGTGTTGACGGTTGCTCCGTGACAGGAGGTTTCGTCTATCGCGGTACCCGACACCCGTCGCTCTACGGCGCATATATTTACGGCGACTTCTGCAGCGGTAAAATATGGGCGCTCAGGTACGATGGCAATTCGATCACCGAGCACATGGAGATAGTGGACTCGAACTTGCGCATATCTGCCTTCGGTCAAGATCAGAGCGGCGAACTGTACATCCTCTCTTTCGACGATAAGATATACTGGTTTCGTTCGTGGTAATTTCTATCCCAGAGTGAGCAAGTTGACCGCCCCGCCAACCTTGGGCGCACCCTTTTCACCCCCAATGTCTGACACGCCTAGCTATGCACTAATGTAGCTAGTGCCAAGGCATACCCCCTAAGCTATTCTGCGCTCAGAGGTAGGCTGGTGCTGTATGGAGAACCCTAACGGCTAGGAGTCCCATGGGGGATTGAAGACAACTGGGGGCATAGATATATGTTAGCCCCTACTTTGTTGTTGGATGACCTGGAGATGCGATGAATGATTTGAAATACCGGGTCCACGGGACGGAACGGATGGAAAAAGAAGTACCGGTCTTCTACGGGATGCCGTCAATGTCCTAGGGGATGCCATAACCGGAACCGGTTAGTGGGACTTCAGAGGCTTGAAGATTTGAGGGAGAAAAAATGAGATCATCATTTCCAGAGGCGAATTTTCTGATTGATAGGGCAATCGGAACTTCATAGATTCCCATGATAGCCGGTCGCCCGGCACTTTCCACGCCTTCGGTCACCAGGGTTATCGGCGCTTGTGGCTGAGCAACCTAGTCTCCAGCATGTCTCAGATGATGCAGATGACTCTGCTGGCCTGGTTCGTCTTGGAGCGGACCGACTCGCCGTTCCTGGTCGCCCTCGTCGGGACCTTCAGCTTCGCTCCAACACTACTTCTGGGCGTCTTTGGAGGGCTACTGGCCGACCGAGTGGACCGCCGCCGGCTGTTGCTAACAACCCAGAGTGTGAACCTGGTGGCCGCGCTGACCTTTACCCTGCTGTTGCATGCCGACCTTGTGAATCTCTGGCAGGCCTACGTGATCATGCTCGTAGTTGGCACCGGATGGGCGCTGGACTCTCCCTCCCGGCGCTCCATGATCCACGACCTTCTGGGGGACTCGTTCGTGACCAATGGGATGGCGCTGGAGTCGGTGGGCATGCACTTCAGCTGGATGGTGGCTCCGGCCCTTGCGGGAGGGCTGATAGCGTGGACGAGCGTCGCCGGCGGATACGTGGTGGTCAGCGTGCTCTACGTCGCGGCGGTGGCGCTGGCCCTATCCCTCAAGCTCCCCCACCAGGCTGCGCCTCTACAACGAACGGCCGATACCCATCCTGAAGCAAACGCGCCGTATGGGGCCCCGGCCGCCGGCCAGCGGCGGCGATTCCTTGGCTCAGTCTCGGAAATGTTTCGCAACCTCGGAGAGGGGTTCCGCTACGTCAGGGGCCATGAGACGATTCGGGCCACCATCCTGATAACGCTTCTAATGAACCTGTTTTTTTACCCCTACATGCAGATGGGGCCTGTAATCGCGCGGGACATCCTGGGAGTCGGGCCCGGACTGATGGGAATACTGATGTCCGCGCCGGGGATAGGGGCCATTTTCGGCGCGGTGGCCATAGCCTCCGCTGGTGGACTCAGGCACCAGGGGCGAGTCTACATCGCCGGCACCATGCTGGCGATGGCCGGGCTGCTGCTATTCTCCTTTTCTTCCCGATACGCCGTCTCGTTTCCACTGATGTTGATACTCGGACTCGGATCCGCGGGCTTCGGGACCATGCAGGCGACCATCGTGATGCTGGTCGCTCGAAAGGAGATGCGCGGCCGCGCACTGGGGGTCATAAGCCTCGCCATCGGCAGTTTGCCCCTCGGTATGCTGATGACCGGAGCGGTGGCCAACGGAACCAGCCCGAGCTTCGCCGTCGGACTGAACGCCGCCATCGGCCTGGGCATGGTCGTAATGGTGGGTTCGCTGACGCCTTCGCTCATGCGGCGCATCGTCTCGTGGGAAAAGGCAGAGCCTTTCACCACTGAGCCTCTGCCGAGGGACACGGCCACGAATTGACTGTATGCTGGTCGGACTGGGCCAGGGCGGAACAGCGACAGGGTAAAAGCTTAACAGAGCCGCCTCCGCCCCGGCTAAGACCACTCCCCATCCCCTCGCCCTAGGCTATACTGCCCCCAGAGGCAGGGTCATGTGGGGTGCAAGTTGGAGCATCCAGCGGAGGTGATTGATGACAAAGACAGTGTGTTCGCAGGTCAATCCGTTCTATTTTCATTATCCGGCGGGTGCCACCATCTTTGATCGGAGGCTTCGCAGTGGTTAGACTGAGCCAAAACGATATCGAAGAGTTGCTTCGTCGTCCCATAATCTCCGTCGTCTCGACCATCCGCCCCGACGGCACCCCACACATGACGCCTGTATGGCATCTGGTCGACGACGGGGACGTGGTCATCGCTATCGAAGACTCGTCGGTAAAGGCCCGAAACGTCCGCGCCAATCCTAAAGCTGCTCTCTGTGTCGTGACGGATGAGACGCCCCAGAGGTGGGGTCTGTTCAGCGGCAATGCCAGGCTATCGACCGAAGGCGTGGACGAATTCGTCCGGGATATCTCTGTCCACTACATGGGCGAGGAAGAAGGGGCACGTTACGCCGAACAGGCCGTGAGGGACATCGACTTCGTCCTTCTGCGCATCACTCCGACGAGAACGTCAGGTTCAGACGGGGAAGAATAGTCAACCGCCTTTTTGATACGTGACAGGCTTGGTCGAGAACAGCACTTCGTGCCGGCAACATTGCTATTGTCACAATCAACGTCGTGGCGGGAACCCCGCCGACTCCTGTACCAGCATCTGCACCGGAGGCTACCCCAACACCCGTTCCCAACATAGGGGGTACTCCGACACCCACGCCAGTATCTGTACCTACTACGTCCGGCTGGGGGCTGGCGGCACTTGCCGCGGCACTGCTCGTGATGACGGCCATCCTGCTGCGACGTACCTCAGGCCCCAGGCCCGCCCCTAGGCCGTAGCCCCTAGGCTATACT
>CAJWER010000249.1 GCA_913030785.1 uncultured Chloroflexota bacterium
GGCGTTTTTCCGATGAGCTTGCCTACTGCGAATGCGGCTGTGTCTGTGGCGAATATGACCAGTACCAGAAGAAAGACCCACTCGCGGCCTTGATCCAGTCCTCTGATCAGGGGGGCGAAGGCCAGCAGTCCTCCGGGGTATAGGGCTGCCAGCGCGGTCATTATCCAGCCCGACAGGCCGATGGCGACCCGAGAGCGCCGGACCTGCCAGAACAGGGCGGCAGTGGCGATGATGACGGCAAGGGCGCGTCCAAGGTCCTGGGAGGCCATATCGTCCGCGAGAACGTGGCCTATAGCTACGAGCGCGACGGACCAGGTGACGGCCACCGGGATATCGGGGCTGTGTCCTTTGTTTTCTGCCATCAGGCAGAATTCCCACGCGCCGATTCCTGCCAGGACAGCAATCAGGATGGAGAAGGCGGGCAGTCCGAACCAGACGAATATCGCCAGGATCGGAATTCCGACTGCCGCACTGGCGATGCGTAGGCTCATTGAGGCTCCAGGTGAGCGGACGGGTGGCGGTTGTGCGGGCTGACCTGGTGGGTCGCGGAACCCTTCTTTACCGTCTCGCCCGATTCTTCTCGGAAGGAAATGAAACAGGTGGGAGACACCGAAAATAGGCGATGCCCATCCGCATGTCCGATTGCGAGCAACTGGCTACGATGTCTCGTCCGGGTCCAACCTGCCATAGCGTCGCTGGCGTCCACCGTAGGCCTCCAGTGCCTTGGCTACTTGGCGTTCGTCGAAGTCCGGCCAGTGGACGTCGGTAGCATAGTACTCGGCGTAGGCGGACTGCCAGATCAGGAAGTTGCTGATGCGCATCTCGCCTGCGGTACGGATTATCAGGTCGGGGTCGGGCAGGCCGTCTGTGTAGAGATGGCGCTGCAATGCGTCTTCGGTGATGTCATCGGGTCGCAGTCCATCGGCGACCATTGCCCGGACAGCATCAATGATCTCTGCCCGGCCACCATAGTCGTAAGCGAGGTTGAGGGTGATGCCCTTGTTGTCTTTTGTTAGTTCCATGCTCTCGCGAATGGCGTCCTGGAGTCCGTCGGGGAGGCGGTCGAGGCGGCCGATGTGGCGAATGCGTACGCCCTGAGCATGTAAAGGCTGGGTTTCTTGGCGCACGGCCTCGCCCATGAGGCTGATGAGGAAGCCGACCTCGTCGTCGGGACGCTCCCAGTTCTCGGTCGAGAACGCGAAAAGTGTCAGGTACTTGACCCCGTGGTCAGCAAAGCTGGTTGTGATCCGACGGACGTTATTGACGCCTGCCCTGTGCCCCTCGCTTCGATGCATGCCTCGTTCGCTGGCCCACCGACCGTTGCCATCCATGATGATGGCGACATGCTTTGGGAGCTCCGGTTCTTCGGGGACTCTGGGTGACTGTTCGACAGAGTGGTGAGCCGGGCTACTCAAACCTCCATGACCTCGGCCTCCTTGGCCTGGCCTATGTCGTCCATCTGCGCGACAAAGTTGTCAGTGATCTGCTGAAGGCTGTCCTGGCTCCGCCTGGAATCGTCCTTTGAGATCTCGTTATCTTTCTCCAGCTGTCGAATCCCGGATATGCCGTCGCGCCGGATGTTCCGTACGGCGACGTGCCCATCTTCGATCTTGCTGCTTACGAGGCGCACTAGTTCTCTGCGCCGCTCTTCTGTGAGAGCCGGAATGTTGATTCTGATCACGGTGCCGTCGTTGTTGGGGACCAGGCCCAGGTCTGACTTGAGGATGCTTTTTTCCACTCCCTGCAGGGCCTCTTTGTCCCAAGGAGTGATCGTAAGGGTCCGAGCCTCCGCCACCGTTATTGAGGCTAGCTGATTCAATGGGGTGGGGGCGCCGTAGTAGTCGACAATGAGTGACTCGACGAGGACAGGGCTTGCCCTGCCCGTGCGGACGGTGTTCAGGTCCCTGGCGAGGGCTTCGATCGATTTTTGCATGCGGGACGAGGTCTCGGTGAGCAATTCCTGCTCAGTGGCCATAATGGTACCCCCCAATCAGGTTTGGCCGCGCTCAGGGCGCGGGAGGCTTATAAGGACGGGGATCGTTGGAGCTAGTGTAGCAGGCATAGGAGCAAGGCTTCCAGGTTGTCTCACTTATTTTTGCTGATAAGGGGAATAGAACGAGGATGATTGGCATGTGAAGGCGTCGGCTGGGGTGAGACGATTCTCGTCACCGTCGGAAAGTCGTGCTCGGCGTCTTCGCCCTGTACACGCACAACACTAGTGTCAGCCTGCTGGGATTGGCTCGGTCTCGGCTACTAACGATCCGACGCGCTCGCCGCTAATGATTCGCTCTATGCTTCCCTCGACGAAGAGGTCGAACACCACGATTGGGATATTGTTCTCTTCGCACAGGGAGAGGGCGGTTGTGTCCATCACTCCCAGTCGTTTCGTGATGGCATCGCGATAGGTGATGAAATCTAGTCTGGATGCGTTGGGGTTGGTGTTGGGGTCTGACTCGTAGACTCCATCGACGCCGTGTTTCGCCATGAGGAGGATTTCGGCATCTATCTCGGTGACACGGAGTGCGGCAGCAGTGTCGGTAGTCATAAATGGGCTGCCGATGCCGGAGGCGAACAAGACGACTCGGCCTTTTTCCAGGTGGCGAATGGCGCGCCGGCGAATGTAGGGCTCTGCCACCTGCTGCACATTGATGGCGCTTTGTGTCCGGGTGTCCACATCGTAGTTGCGCTCCAGGGCGTCCTGGAGCGTGAGTGCATTGATTACGGTGGCTAGCATACCGGCGTAGTCGGCGGACGCTCGGTCCATCCCCAGGGCCTCGGCCTCGGCGCCGCGCCAAATATTGCCGCCGCCGACCACGACACCAAGTTCGACGCCCATCTGGCGGACGCTCTTGATCTGACGGGCCATGTAGCTGACGGCGTCGTGATCTATGCCGAAGCCCCGAGTACCTTTGAACGATTCGCCACTGAGCTTGAGGAGGACCCTGCGGTATCTGGCCCCGTTTTGGCTCATATGCGAAGCTCGCCGAAGATGGAGATGCCAGGCTCGGTACGAGTTTCGCCAGATTCTGCGTTGGTGTTGGTCAAGCCGTTACTCTCCGAGAGCGAATCTGGAAAACCTCCGCACCCGAATGTTTTCCCCGAGCTTGCCGACTGCAGCGTTCACTAGGTCTTGCACGGTCAAGTCAGGCTCACGGATGAAGGACTGCTGTAGCAGACATGCCTCTCGTGGGTCGAGGTCTTCGCCCTCCGGGATGTCGTCTTGGCCGACATAGGTGGGGGACATTGCTGCTACCTGCATTGCCAGGCTGTGGGCAAGCGTCTTCATGTCCTCAGTTCGCGCGACGAAGTCTGTTTCGCAGTTAATCTCCACAATTGCCCCGACGCGACCACCACCGTGAATGTATGACTCTACTAGTCCCTCTTTGGTGTCTCTGGAAGCTTTCTTGGCGGCGGATGCGACTCCCTTTGCCTTGAGTATGACTTGGGCCTTTTCGAGGTCCCCGTCTGATTCTTCGAGAGCGGACTTGCAGTCCATGATGCCTGCACCGCTGAGTGCCCGAAGCTCTTTAATTTGATCTACGGTTGTGGCCAATTCGTCTCCTATGCGTCTGGCTTGGTCTCGTCGGGCGCCTCCGCCTCGGCCTCGACTGCCGGTGGCTCAGCTTCGGCTGCTGGCGCATCGGCTGCCGCCTCCGGGGTCTTGACTACCTCTGCCGGAGCCTCGGCCGCTGCTGCTAGGGCTGCTGATTCCGCTGCTGGCGCCTTGTCAACCGCAACTGCTGCCTTAACCACTACCACCGGCACATCACCGGTGTCGGCAACCACTTTCCCGTCATCTTCGGCTGCTTGTGCCATCTCTGTTTCGACGGCCTCTCGGCGGTTCCTGCCTTCGATAATAGCGTCAGCTATGCGGCTCGCTACTAGTCTGATAGACCGGATGGCATCGTCATTGCCGGGGATAGGCGCGGCGATGTGCGAAGGATCGCAGTCGGTGTCAACCAGAGCGACCACGGGCACGCCAACCCGGCGAGCCTCGGCGACTGCGATGGCCTCTTTGCCGACGTCGATTATGAACAGGGCGCCGGGCATCTCGGTCATCTCCTTGATACCGGAGAGGAACTTGTTGAGCTTGACGATTCTCTCCTCCAGCTTCAACGCTTCCTTCTTAGGGAGGACCGAAAACTCGCCCTTGTCCCGGCGAGTCTCGAGCTGGACCAGATAGTCGATGCGGGCCTGGATCGTCTTGAAGTTTGTGAGGGTTCCACCAAGCCATCGCGTTGCGATGTAGTAGGCGCCGGATCTCTGAGCCTCGGACACGACTGTGTCCGCTGCCTGCTTCTTGGTGCCTACCATGATGACCTGTTTGCCATCGGCGACGACATCCTCAATGAACTTGGCGGCGCGCTCCAGATAGTGGAGTGTCTGCTGCAGGTCGATGATGTGGATACCATTGCGGTGGGCGAAGATGTACTGTTTCATCTTCGGGTTCCAGCGCCGACGCTGGTGTCCGAAGTGAACGCCGGCTTC
>CAJWER010000250.1 GCA_913030785.1 uncultured Chloroflexota bacterium
AGATGTCCGCTGCGCCTGTCGGGTAGGCCCATGAGCCTGGCACCACACCGCTCTCCCAATCCAGCACAAGATCTACGATCTCCTGCGCCCACTCCTCGTTCGCCTCGTCCTTCGTCGCTCCGATCGCCATGAGCTGGCAGCCCGCAGAGTAGACCTTGACGGGATCCCGCTTCTTCAGGAACTGCAGACCTCTCACGACAGCCGGGTGGTCGACGCTGAGACCACATTTCAAGAGCGTGTAGACGCAAAGAGATGTCGTGCCGTTGCGATAGTTGTCGTAGTTGTAACCCCACGAGCCGTCACGATGCTGGGTGAGGAGGAGCTTGTCGACGCCGTCCGTAATCGCCTGGTTGATCGCGGGCTGGAGCTCATGGAGCGGCGTGCCCTTCTCCTCCGGGAGGCCGTTCATGGTCTTGCCGTCCGCGGCGGGGAGCTTGCCCGCGAGCTTCTTGTAGCGGCGTTCGATGTCTGCAGCCTTCAAGACGTCGTCGTAGAGCTTGACCTCGTGAGCGGCGCCGACGAGGCGGAAGTCCTCTGCGAAGCGCTCGAAGTCGCCCTCCAGACGCGAGAGCGATTCAAGCATACTTTTGGCGTTCTGTTCCACCTGCAGGCCTCGCAGCCCGAGGGAGATTACCTGCAGGTATGCGTACAGGCTGTTGGGCGATGTCGCGATTATGCGGCGGCTCCATGCATAGGCGAGCAGGTCTTCCCGTTCGCCATCCTGCTGCACGATCTCGTGGTAGACGCCCTCGTTGGGGATGTACATCAGGGCGAAGTCCAAGGTCTCGCCGGGGCAGATGTAGCGCTCGGCGATATCGTCGATGTGCTTTTTCACGTCCCGGTTGAAACGGGCCTTATGGCTATTGCGTTCCGATGGGTCCGACTCGACCATCGCCCGGTAGCCCTCGAAGGGGAACTTCGCGTCGACCGGGACCAGCCCGTCCGCCAGCTGTATCACAGCGTCGACGCGGCGCAGGTTCCTGAAGGTATGCTGGGTCCGGTACGAGCCCGCTGGGAGGGTCTGGCTCAGCATCTCCTCCAACAACGTTTCACCGAGTCCACCGCGGAGCGTCGGGGCTGACAACACCTTGCGAAGCTCCTGGCCCACATCGAGCATGCTCTCGGACGCCAGGGAGAGCCGGCCCAGGGTCTGGTTCACGGAATCGAGCCGCGGCCCCAGCTCGGAAGTATCGGTGTCGCGACCACGTGCCCGTGTGACCACGAGCACGAGGATCGTGACCATCGACAGACCCACCAGGACCATCAGCCCAATTTCCACACGACCTCTCTTACCGCCCTAGACCCCAGTCCCTCGCCCTTTCCAGCCTCTGCTTGACGCCGGCCACGAATGCGCCGGCCTCCGCACCGTCCAGGACGCGGTGGTCGAAGGTGATGCACAGATTCATGATAGACCGAATGGCAACGGCATCGTCGATGACCACCGGGCGTTTCACTGCCGCCTCGGTGTTCAGGATGGCGACCTGGGGATGGTTGATAATGGCCTTGCCTGCGACCGATCCCAGTGCGCCGGTGTTGTTGATCGTAAAGGTTCCGCCCTGCACATCCTCGACCCGCAGCCTACCGTCGTGCGCTCTGGTGGCGAGATCATTCACTGCCCTGGCCAGCGCGGTCACGTCCATGGTGTCGGCATCGTGGATCACCGGGACGACAAGGCCCTGGGGCGCGGCGATGGCAACACCGATGTTGATCTTGCGTTTTAGCACGATGGAATCGCCGCCCCACGTTGCATTCACCATTCGATTCTCGGCGAGAGACTCGGCCACCGCCTTGATGACGAAGGGCAGTAGGGTCAATTTTGCCCCTTCGCGCTGTTGGAACCCTGCCACTTGCTCTTCTCGAAGTTGAGTGAGGCTGGATACGTCTACCTCGACCAACATCCATGCCTCGGGTATCGTGGAGGCGCTCCGGGCCATGTTTTCGGCGATCATCCTGCGCACTGGCGCCAAGGGAATGCGATCCTCCTCGTCGGTCGCTGACGGGGGCGTCTGTGGGGCCGTGCCCTGACCACGCCCGTCGATGTGCGACTGAACATCCTTGCGGGTAACACGCCCGCCAATGCCGGTGCCGGTAATCGCGGATAGGTCGACATCGTGGGCCTGAGCAAGGCGGAGCACGGCAGGGGAGTATGAGCGCCCCTCGTCTCCTGCGGCTGATACAGGCATGGGACCGCCTGAACCTGTGGGACCTACGGGAGCCACATCCTTGAGAAGAACACCGGTGCGGTCGATGACTGTGGGCGCCGCGGCACTAATTTCAGGCGTGGGCTTCGTCGCCTCGACCGGCTCTCCGCCCTCAACCGCCATCTCGGCGATGACGGCGCCCATGGGGACAGTATCGCCCTCCTGTACCAGGATGCTGGACAGCGTGCCGGTGGCAGGAGACGGGACCTCCATGGCGATCTTGTCGGTGACCACCTCAACCAGCGGGTCGTACTTCTGAACGGTGTCGCCGACCTGTTTGAGCCACTGGCCTATGATGGCCTCTGTGACGGACTCGCCGACGTGGGGCAACTCAATCTTCATATTTGCCATGTCCTCGTCAAAATCTGACAATGAATCAGCACGCAGCGCCTAGTGCTCAGCCAGTTTCCGCATTGCATCTGCGATCTTGTCTGTGTTGGGCATGTACATCGCCTCCAGGGGCGGGCTGAAGGGCATCGCCGGGACCTGAGGTCCGCCCAGTCGCATGATAGGCGCGTCCAGGTGGTCAAAGGCCTGCTCCGCGATGATCGCAGACACCTCGCCGCCTATGCCGCCTACGATGGTGTCCTCGTGTACGATGAGCACCTTGCCTGTCTTGCGAGCCGTAGTCAGAATGGCCTCCTCGTCCAACGGCAACAGCGTCCTTAGGTCCAAGACCTCGACACTGAGCCCCTCGTCCCCCAGATTCCTCGCAGCCTCAAGACATAGATGCAGGGTCAGGCCATATGTGATGACACTGATGTCATCGCCTTCCATCTTTACGTCGGCCTTACCGATGGGAATCGTGTAGTCGCCGTCGGGGACCTCGCCTCTGACCAGGCGGTACGTGCGCTTGTGCTCCAAGAACACTACCGGATCATCATCTCGAATGGCGCTCTTGAGAAGCCCTTTCGTGTCGTAAGGGGTCGCGGGAGTGACGACCTTCAGGCCGGGGGTATGTGCGAAGTATGCCTCCGGGCTCTGTGAGTGGAACAGTCCGCCGCGCACGCCCCCGCCGTAGGGCGCCCTGAGCACCATCGGTGCTCCGAGGACGCCGTCAGTACCATAGCGCACCCTGGCAGCCTCTCCCACGATCTGGTTGAAGGTGGGCCAGATGAAATCTGCGAATTCTATCTCGGCAATGGGCCGCATTCCGTGCATGGCCGCGCCGAGGGCGATTCCCGCGATGGCCGATTCGGCCAGTGGCGTGTCGATAACCCGCTCTTCGCCGAACTCCTCCAGGAATCCGTCGGTCGCCAGGAAGACCCCGCCGCGGGCCGCGATGTCCTCACCCATGATGAAGACCGACGTATCGCGCCGCATCTCCTCACGCATCGCCTCTCGTGCCGCCTCGAGAACCGTCATTACGGCGATGGCGGGCCTCCAGCGTACACATGATCAAAAAAGCCGTCCGTGCCGGGATACGGGGCCTGGTCTGTCAGTTCCGTCGCCTCGTCGACCGCCCTCTTGCCCTCAGAATGGAAGCGCTCGTCGGTTGAGGAGTCCAGAACACCGAGAGAGACGAGCTTTTGACCAAGTATCTTGACCGGATCTCGTTTGCGGGCCTCCTCGATGTCCCCGCGGAGCCGGTACCTGCTGTCGTCGTCGTCGCTGGTATGCGGCAGATAGCGCTCGACCATCGTCTCCACAATAGTCGGACCCTGTCCGGCGCGTGCCCTGGCCGCGGCTTCTGACGTGGCCTCGTAGACCGCGACCACGTCCGTGCCGTCCACCACGACCCCCGGCATGCCGTAGCCCTCAGCGCGGCTTGCTACGCTGTCCACCGCCATCTGCTTGGACAGCGGTACGGATATCGCGTACCCATTGTTCTCGCAGAGGAATACGATCGGCAGCCGGTGGACTGCGGCGAAGTTCATACCTTCGTGGCAGTCACCGACACTGGCCGCGCCATCGCCGAAGTAACATATGGTTACCGCGTCTTCGCCGCGCATCCTAGATGCCATGGCGGAGCCGACTGCCTGAGGTATCTGGGTGCCTACGACGTTGGACAGGTTGACGATGCCCAGGTCGGCGTGCGCGCCGTGGACCGGGAACTGTCGCGCCCCACTGAGAGGCTCGCCCTCCTTGGCCACGAATCCCAGCATTATTTCGGTGGGAGTCATACCAAGGGCGACGAGAACGGCCAAGTCGCGATAGTAGAGGTAGAAGCGGTCGGTACCCCTCTTGAGGGCCCAGACACTGCCCATCTGCGCCGCCTCGTGGCCCTGCGCCGACGCGACGATTGCTGCCTTGCCCTGGCGATTCAGCATCCAGACGCG
>CAJWER010000251.1 GCA_913030785.1 uncultured Chloroflexota bacterium
CGAAAATCCAGGAAATTTCAAGCTTCGTCGATAAAATTTCAAGCTTCTCACAAATATTCGAGCTCGGGCGGACGACAAAACCTTCTCGGTGTGCTACCGATTTATTTTTAGCTTCTTCTATACATCCCTTAGGCTCGTTTCCCGCGCGTTCGCATGATTACGACAAGAACTGAGTCCGGGGGAGCTCCGAATTGACCTACAAGGGTATTCAGAAAAGTATCAAAATCAGGCGCTGAGAAGGTAATGTTCGCACCAGAATCCCCGAAAATCGAGAATTTCTTGAAATTTGAGTGAAAAACCAATGGAATTTTATTGATATCGTAGCCATGACGAGTCAGCTTTTTTTCAAGATGTTCGAAGCTTTCAATATTAGCTTCCATTCGGTGAGCCCCTTGGCCCGAGCAGTGACCACATAGGGTTTGTGCAGCTCGTCCAGCAGGTTCGCCCGCATCACGCGTATTAAGGCCGCGGTTCCCGCGGTTCCCACCACGAAGGCGGCGATCCACAGGTGCGAGATCAGGTCCATCACGCGTCCCCAGCTCCACTCCGCCTCAATGTATTCTCGAGAGAATAGGCCGCCAATCTCGTGGTCCGGGAAGTAGGTGAACGTGACCCAGAGCAGCCACAGCGCCAGTAGGAAGTCGGGGACCGCCAGCCCCATGAAACCGAGGAAGGTGATGGTGTAGTCCTCGACGCTGTGCTGGCGAACGGCGGAGTAGATGCCGATGGGGATGGAGAGGCCCCACGCGAACATGGCCGTGGTCCCCGCCAGGAGGACCGTCATCAAGAGCCGCTCCCCGATGACCGTGGCCGCAGGCTGCTGGAACACCAGCGACTGGCCGAAGTCGCCGCGCATGACCGGCCATACCCACTTGAAATACTGAACGATCATGGGCCGGTCGAGGCCGTACTGCGTCCGGAGCGTGTCTGCAAGGTCGCGCATCGCTGGGGTGTCCGGGAGGGCCAGGTCTCCGCCCTGCACGAGGTCTAGGATGTACGTGTCGACGAAGTCGCCCGGGGGCAACTGGATCACGACGAAGGAGATTACGGAGAGCGCCCATATCGTCAAGAGTGATAGGAGCGAACGGCGTACGATGAATGTAATCATACAGCCGGTCTCCCGTGTTCGTTAGCAGTATTGTGCAGGCGCTACGGCGGTGATCCACCTCGGCCGGGGGGTGATCAGATTTCCATTCTACCACGCGTTGAACTTGGGGCTGGCATCGTACCTCACATCGTGTTGGCGAGGTGAGTCTTGGCCGGACGAATCTAGTGTGCCTGCATACTTGCGGGTACCGGGTGTACGGGCTAAACTGAGAGGGTGACGGTTCTGGTGGTCACAGATACGGGAAGGTGGTCGGATCGGGCCTGCTTCCTAGTATGTGTGGACGATCGTGTCCCTCGAACGCGCGCTTGTAGCTCAGCTGGATAGAGCGCAGCCCTGCGAAGGCTGAGGCCGTGGGTTCAAGTCCCGCCAAGCGCACTTCACCTCTCACGATCCACCCCCAACCACCTCCCGTCCGCCGCGAGGCAGTTCCGCCACGTGGGGGGTTAGCTCAGCTGGTTAGAGCGCCTGTCTTACACACAGGAGGTCAGAGGTTCGAGCCCTCTATCCCCCACCACTCATTAGCTGTATAACCAAGGGGCTACCGCCTTATTTGGGAAGCCCTACCCCGATCAGAATTCTGCCCACTACGGCCTCGGAAAGGTCTGAAACTCGTAGCTGAGGTCGCCCCGTGAGGGTTCGTGGGAGGCCGTGATATCATCAGCACTCTCGGCCCTCAACGCACCAGCGATCCAGCGCCCTGGAGGAACAGATGAAGATTACCGACATCGAGACGTTCATCGTCGACGGAGGATGGAGGCCCTGGATCTTCGTGAAGGTCTCGACCGATCAGGGTCTCACCGGCTACGGGGAGTGCTCCGACTCTCGCTCGCCCCTAGGGGTCGTGGGCACCATCCAGGATCTTAAGCCTCTGCTGGTTGGCCAGGACCCGCGGGCCTACGAGATGCGGTTCTGGGACATGGTCCGCATCCAGCGTCAGAGTATGGGCGGCATCGCGGCCAAGGCCATGGCCGGCGTAGAGCTGGCGTTGCTGGACGTGAAGGCCAAGGCGCTGGGAATATCCGTCGTGGAGCTTTTCGGCGGCCCGACTCGCGACACCGTGCGGGTATACTGGTCCCACTGCGGGACCTCTCGCGCCTTTAACCCCGACCTGCTGGGCACACCTCCCATTCGTTCCATGGATGACATCGCCGCCCTGGGACGCGAGGTAGTCGAGCGTGGTTTTACGGCCCTCAAAACGAACATCGTCATCCCCGGAGATCCGGCTTCGGTATGGTTCGGAGGCTTTGGGGGAGGTCCCGGTACCACCGACCAAACGGTAAGCAGCCGGATGCTTCGCCACATCGAGACCCTTATCGGCACCTTCCGGGACGCCGTCGGGCCGGATGTGGACATTGCCCTGGACCTGAACTTCAACTACAAGCCCGAGAGTGCGATGCGCATCGCCAAGATGCTGGAGCAGTTCGACCTGCTCTGGCTCGAGATCGACATGTACGACCCTGAGGCGATGCTTCAGATCAAGGAGTCTACAACGACCAAAATCTGTACCGGTGAAAACCTCTACTACATGCGGGAGTACCTGCCATACTTCCAGCGGCACGCCGCCGACGTGTTCATGGTGGACGTGCCCTGGAACGGCTTTAGCCAGGCGAAGAAGGTAGGCGACCTGGCGGAGGTCTTCCAGCTAAACGTGGCCCCGCACAACTACTACAGTCACCTGTCGACCTTTATCAGCGCTGGGCTGTGCGCCGTGCTGCCCAACGTCCGAATTATGGAGATAGACATCGACGACGTGCCCTGGAAGGATGACCTGGTCACCAGCAGGCCCGAGATCGTCGACGGCCACATGACGGTACCCTCTGGCCCCGGATGGGGCACCGACCTGAACGAGGAGGCTGCCAGGGAGCACGCCTGGGATGGAACATTGGCAACCTGGTAGGAGCTAGCTGCTCGTTGTTGGGAGTGTGAGGAAGGGGCGAGCCCTCGCGGGGGCCTGGAGGTGGGGCCCATTGCTAGCCACGGCAGTGTACCTGGACAGAAAGCAGTTTGGCGTTGCCATCCGTTGCGCCAAGCTAATGGGCGACATGATTGGCGCATCTTGGTAGGACACTGAGTCTACCCATAATGCAAACTCAATAAGCCGTGGCCCAAAGCTCACAGTACCCCTTCCATCTGTCCGCTCATCTGCATCACCTGAACGGGCCTCGTGTCTATGGTCGCACTACGTCTCTGAGCCTTTCGAGTCTCGAAGCGTCGGCAAGGTGGGCGCCCCACGACATCAACTACCAGCCGGGCTGCCCGGCGATCCTGGACACCGAGTCATCTACCTTGACGCCAGTGACGGAGGAGTGGTTGACGACATCTCGCGCCAAGAACTTCGATCCAGACACATGGTTCGAGAATTTTACGTCGGCCTAGTCCGTGGTGCTGGGGATTATCCTGTCGGGACTTCGTCCAGATACTGCTCTGGCAGCCTCAGGGTGACCGTAGCCCCCGTCTCCATCCGGACCGTCACGAAGTAGTAGCCCTGGTAGAAAGAGGGCGCGTTGATGCCGCCGATTCCGACGTGCCCCGACATTCCGACGAATCCCATGACAAGCCCGATGGCATTCTCGTTGATGCGAACCCGCTGACCCGGTGTGTATTTTGGCCTGGGCATGCAGGGCAGTATAGCACAAACGTTCTTGTGCCGGGCGATAGGATAGAAGCGTTCTAGCCACGGGGTGAGCCGCACGAGAAAGACCCCGGCGAACTCGCCGGGGTCTTTCTCTAGATACGGGTCGTACGGGACGGGGACTATGCTATACGGGGTTGTCCTTGAACGAGATCTTGACGTTCTCCCGTGGAGCTTTCGCGATGTCCACGAGGGCATCGGTGATCGCCTTCGCGACCTTGTCTTTCTGCTCCTGAGTCCTGCCCGCGTTCCACTCTATCTTGACATCTGGCATGTGCATCCTCCTCCTATGAGTCTGGGCCACATTGTAGCAGTCCGAAGTAGGCTGCGGAAACATCCGATCGCGCAGCGAATATGACATTTCCGATGAAAGATGCGCGGCGCGCGGCGCGTGTTGAGCGCTAAGTGGACAGGTGTTATGCGATTGGATAGCATGTGTCGATTCCTGTACCCGTGTCTGGCCTGCCCCTGGCCCGCGACCTCGGCGAGCGATGACCTTGGGGTCTATGTTCGAGTCGGGACGCCCCGCGGAGAAGGCCAGCAAGAATCCGGTCGCACGCAAGTTTCGGAAATCAGGTTGAGGCAGACGCCTCGACCTCGAATCTGCTGCAAAAAACACTATTCGATACCTACTGTGTGTTCTGTACCAAGGAGGCCCAATTGCTAACAGTCGAATCAGCGAGGGATGAAGCCAACGGCATAGCGGAGAACGTCAAGA
>CAJWER010000252.1 GCA_913030785.1 uncultured Chloroflexota bacterium
CGTCAGTGGGGCCGGACCTGGTCTCTAAAGTCGCCAGTGCGAGAAAGTCAGTAGGTTCCGACTATTTCGAACGCTGGGCTCCGTGGCCATATGTCCAGGGGCGGGACTTCCTGGAAGACCTGCTCATAATCGTGGAGAAATTGAATATAGGTGTCGGGACCGCTCTTGGGCTTCCCTGCGGACAACGGTTGGTGGTGGAGGTAACGACCCGCGACCTCCTGGCAGAATCTCTCGTATGTGCGCGTGAAAATGATAAACGTGTGCCACAGGTCGTCTATGGGGCCAGCCATTCCATAGTACGATTCAGGAGCGATCGCGCACATGACCAGAAACCGCTTCAATTCCACGCCGTGCCTGCTGGCGAGTTCGTCGTTCACCCTATGATCTCGAGCATAACGCTCCACGACATCGCTCAGATCGAAGCGTGAAGCTTTCGCGATGGTGTCGCTAACGGTGAGGGCTGGGCTGGTCGTGGACTTGGCAGGGGAACCTTCCTGGACAGCCTCCGTCAAGATGGTCTCATGACAGTCTACCGCCACCTCCATCCCCTCGTACTGGCGGCTGAGACGATACCCGTGCATGCCGATCTCACGCGTCCTATCTTTCTCAGTCAAGGCCGTCTCGAGTGTGCTTGTCAACGCATCGATGTCCCGGGGGTCCCTCACGATGAGCGCATTCTTCCGGTCTGTCAGCGGGCTTTCGGATATCGACTGTCCGGTCAGTTCACCCGAAAGAATCAGACACGTACCACAGGCCATGACTTCCCGAACCACCGCCGGCGCGTGATTCTCTAGCCAAAATCCTCTCTCCAGGCACGCCACGGCCGTACACCGCCTGATAAAGTGTGGGACCCGCCAATGGGGAAGAAACGGGATGCACCAGCTTCTGGGCCGGAGGCCTGCGTGTTCAAGGTGATGTCGAAATTCAGGGAGTTCTGTTCCACCGGCCATCGCCAACACATTGAACTGCAGCCCACGCGCGGCCAGTCGCTCCAGTGCCCTGATGAGATCGAACGATCCTCGCAGGGTACCCACCTTTCCATAGATCCCAAGGGTTGGAAGATTCGATGGAAATGGCGCTGTATTCCAGCGACGCGCCGCTTCTAGTTCCCTCTGTCCTGTCCAGCGCAGTGATTCCAGCAGCTCGTCAACGTCGAGGGGGTTCGCGTCCGGATGGAAATACTCAGAGGGACAAAATGTTCCGATGCCGGCCGCGGCCTGGGGTGGGTGGATTCCCCATTGCCCGAGGATTTCCAGAGCGGCTTCTACTGTGATGACCCTTGTGGCCGATTGAAGAATAGATCGGTACGTCGACTGTAACCCGGGCCGTGCAGCCAGTCCGAAGAGATCACTTCCAGCGTGTCTGATGACGTGTGGCAGGTTGCTCTGGCTGGCTGCCACGTGTCCAGCCACACTGTAGGGCTCGAGATAAAAGCTCAACACCACGTCCACCGGGTGGCGTTGAATGTAGTCAAGGGCGAGGCCCGCTAGTTGACTGACGTCGGGACGGGCCTTGGGTATGTACCGCGGTTTGCAGTGAGCCGGATCGGGCGTGCTGAGGGTCACCCGGCCGCCGCCCTCTACTGAAAAGTCCGCGGTCAGCAATGCTCCGTCTTCCGGGTCAAGATGTAGCCGGGATTCCGGTTCCACTTGGTCCGCATTTGTTACGACGTGCACGTGATGCCCGCGGCGGGCTAGGCCCCGCGCCAACCAATAGGCGGTTTTCGAGACCCCGCCCTCAATCGGTGGATACTTAGACAAGAAACAGATGTGCACGGGCTCAGTCTGGGATCGAGTTATCCGCAAAAACTTCCGGCACTTCCCCACGCCCATCGCACCTGCGGCGTCACATCACGACGAGACTGCGGGTAGAACACTTCCTAGCCGTTGATGCAAGGCCGATTTATGCAGCCAGAAAGAGTCGCGATCTTGAATTTCCTGTTCAAATTCGTCTCTTTTAAACCTCTCAAATTCGTCTCTTTTAAACCTCCTTG
This sequence comes from uncultured Chloroflexota bacterium, assembly GCA_913030785.1. GTDB lineage: Bacteria > Chloroflexota > Dehalococcoidia > Lucifugimonadales > CAJWER01 > CAJWER01. The sequence goes on from CAJWER010000252.1 coordinate 1,994, forward strand.
GCTGCCACGGGCGCCGCCAGCAACCGCGTCAAGCTGTTCATCTGTAAGCTCTTCAGGAGCCACCTTGAACTGTTCCAGGGCTTCCCACGGAATGCAGTATGTCTGATCGAGGCCGTCCTTTAAAATGAGTCCCTTTTCCTTGGTTTCCCGTTCGCTCATGACACTTCTCCTTTCGGTTGGTCGACCAACACCCCGTCGCGCCAGCGCTCGTCTTTCGCCACCATACGTGATGGCGTGTGGTTGAAACGCCGGACGGCTGGATCTTTCTCAAGTTACGAACTTTCGCCGTGTCGGGCCACTCAGCTCCGCGGGTAGCGAAGTCCGCAAACACCCATTTTTCATCAAATTATATACCGGATTCGTCAGAAAACGACCTGACGACGTCGCAATAGGCAATCGATTCTTGTGCAGAGCTCTCCAGGGTGTGTGAGCTGCGTGCGCCGGAAACGTCTATGCCGGGGAAATATTCTTGGCGGTAGTTTTTCGGATCCAGAATCGAACAAGATGGCGAGTCGTCGTTCGGGGTGTTTGGGGACGACCATGAAGCATGCGTCTGTTATCGATAATGAGGAAATGATCTTTCTTGTGGTCAATAGATTCAAGATTCGACTGAGTGTGCTTGTCAATCAAACGAACCAGCGTGTTGACTGCCTCCTGATGGTGCGATGTTCTTGGCGAGACGACGTTCCACGGAATGAAGTAGAGATTCGGAGAACTGGGATGAGGTTCGCGTAAGATAGGTCGCTCGGGTTCGTCATTTCGCTTGATATAGCAATCATGGAGATAGGGGTAGAGCTCACGCGGTACGTCGGGCCAGAAGACCATTGCATCAAGTAACACCGTTGCGACGTTCTCGGTTCCCGGATCAGTGCAATACCACGCGACATAGTCGGCGTCGAAATCATCGTTATGTAGCGCGAGTGCTCGCGGTGATCGAAAATACGTTCTTGACGCAAAATCAATCTTGACTTCTGTACGATGATAGATCTGGCCGAGTTCTTCACAGGTCGTGGCAAATGTCTGAAAATCGACCGCGCACTCTGAAAAGTAGTAGCCCGTATCGTGTATGGACTCTGAAATAAGCGCCATATTGGGCATGATGGTGCTCCTTGTGGAGTGGCGGCAGAGACGGGATGGGCGGATGGGCTGCGTGAATTCGATCAAACCATCAGTGAGTCGGCTCGGGTTCCTGGTGCGATGACGCGAGCATGGGTCCGATTCTCGTGACAAGTATGGACATCGGTCAGGCATTTGCTTCGCAGAATCCAACTGACTCTCAGAACCTAACTAGTAATCCCATGACATGATGCCGTGGTATCTCTCGATGTACTTGCGAGGGAGCATGTCATACAGTTCATGGAATGCGTCTGCCGAGAGGTGATGTCTCCACTGTTTGACTTGACCACTACGATGGAAGGGGAACGGTTGGATGGTTCCCACGTGATACCCATGGAGGCGCTCGTGGGCCTGCATCTGTTTGAAGTCGGTCTTGGTGACAATGTCGGCCAGGTCTGAGGGTGAGAGGTGGTCTGGGAGAGGCAGGCAGCGTCGAAGGAAGTTGTGGATGCGTAGTATTGTTCGTTCTTTTTCTAGGGTGCATTCCTCAAACGTGAGCGGGAGGCAATCGGGATGTTCTTCGCTAAATGCGATCATGCGCAGGCCTTCACGAGAAACGGTGCCAAGGTGGTCCTGAAGGTATGAAATGAGCGGGCGTGGACGGTGTTTCCGTAACTCGACGAAATAGTAGAGGGAGATCGCGCGATCGATTGGGTTGCGTATACAGGTGATAATTTTGCAGTGCTGGAGGACGGTGTTGCCATACCAGACGAAACGAGGGTGCGTCGAAGCAACCGTGCTGATGTCGTTTGAGGAATGAACGTGGCGAACCATGCGGTACATGGCCTGTTTGTCGTAGATGTTCGTCTGGCTGTCCATCATGAGGGCGATATAGTTGCTGACGAGATGGGTTCCGGCTTTCATGACGGTGTAGACGAGTATTGGCGTGCGCGGTGGAATGTGCTCAGGCATGGGCATGGGGCGAAACTGCCTCTGTCGCGGGGAGGCGCGGGGCGCATGGCGGTTCCGATTATCGCTGATATCCCACCACGGGCGGATGTGACCAAGGCCCTGCTCCCCAAACACCTGACCGTCCAACCAGTTCCACGTCCAGGAGGTCCGCCACCCATTCGAAGGCCACCGCTTTTTCGATGCCCGCCAGTATGGACACGACCCGTGCAGCTCGTCGAGAGTCCGGGCCGTGACATCGTCCGAGCCAGCGGCGACGTGAACCGAGCACTCCGGGACTGGAGCAACCGCAACAGCACTCTGACGATCGCTAGGATCGCCGCCTCGGAGTCGTTGCCCGCCCACCCATGGCAGCGCCCCTGGTTCGGATGCACGCTCCGCCATGGCGACCCCGG
>CAJWER010000253.1 GCA_913030785.1 uncultured Chloroflexota bacterium
GAGACCCGGACTGGCACATGTTTCAGCCCAGAAGCTGGGCTATGGAAGTGGCATGGAGCCTCCAGCTGTGGTTGGATGGGGGAGTCCAGTTTAACCCTTCAGAGTTCATCACCATCTGGCAAAGAAATGGACGCCGAGTCTATCGAACAAAGGATCCACGAGCTGGAAGCGAAGTTGGATGAATTCAACGCGATTTTGGCCGATCCCTCTCTGCAAAGCGACGTAGCCCGCGCGGCGGATGCCGGGCGTGAATACCGCACCCTGGAGAAGATCCTCAGCGCGGCGCGTGCCTACTACGATGTGGGCCAGCAGCTCGGCCAGACCCGGGATATGCTCCAGGGCGAGAACGATCACGAGATGAAGGCGATGATTCAGGAGGAGGTGGCCTCCCGTCCGTCCTGAGTCTGTGCTGAACCGCCACAATGTTACAGCGCCTCGCACCACCGGTAAAGACGCCATATTGACGCCGCTACCGTAAGTGCATATGCTGGGCGCACGGGGCTTCCCAACCCCACCTCAGCAACTGCGCCAACGCGTCGGCCCCCCTGAGTACAGGCCCCGTTGGTCCTGTATCTGGGTGGTCAGGAACTAGACAGCCAGGCAGCAAGGAGAGAATCAGCATGAAGATGTTTATCGCGGGCGAGTGGGTCGACAGGGACGAAAAGATGAACGTGCAGAACCCCTTCGACGGCAGCGTCATAGACACTGTGCCGCGGGGCAGCGTCGACGACGTGGCCGCAGCCGTGGCCAGCGCCGTCCGAGGCGCGGCCATCATGGCGGCTATGCCGGGGTACCGGCGCTTCGAGATCCTGCGCAAAGCGGCGGACCTGATGCAGGAGCGACGAGACGACCTGGGGCAGACCATCACCCTGGAAGAGGGCAAGGTCATCTCCGAGGGTCTCGGCGAAGTCGATCGTGGAATCCAGACCATCTCACTCTCCGGCGAGGAGGCAAAGCGCCTCTACGGCGAGACCATCCCCCTGGACGGCGCACCCACCTGGACAGGCCAACTAGGCTTCACGCTACGAGTACCCGTGGGCGTCGTCGCGGCTATCTCGCCGTTCAACTTCCCACTGAACCTAGTCTGCCACAAGGTAGGACCTGCCATAGCGGGCGGCAACTCGGTAATCATCAAGCCTGCATCCGACACCCCTCTCTCAGCGCTAAAGCTCACCGAGATACTGCTGGAGGCAGGCCTGCCACCTGAAGCTATCCAGTGCGTTACAGGCTCTGGCGGCACGATCGGAGACGCCCTCGTAGCCGACAAGCGGATCCGAAAGGTGACGTTCACCGGCAGCATGGAGGTAGGCGAGCATATCTGCAGGGTAGCGGGCCTCAAGAGAGTGACGATGGAGCTGGGCTCCAACTCGCCACTCATTGTCATGCCTGACGCCGATATGGCCAAAGTTGTCGCGGGCACGGTCTCTAGTGGCTTCTCCAATGCCGGCCAGGTATGCATCTCGGCCCAGCGGGTAATCGCCAGCAAGGAGATCTATGGCGACTACCTCGATGCACTGACCGAGGGAGTCAAGGCGCTCAGCACCGGCAACCCATTGGACGGGACGGTCAAGATGGGGCCGATGGTAAGGGCCCAGGACGCCGTGCGGGTCGACGAGTGGATCAATGAGGCGGTTGGCGCGGGCGCGCGCACCGTGTACGGCGGCGGCTTCGAGGGCGCCATGCACAACCCGACCATCGTCGCCGACGTGACGCCCGACATGCGCATCTCCAGGGAGGAGCTGTTCGGTCCCGCAGTAGCGGTGACGCCTTTCGACGACATCGACGAGGCGATCGCCATGGCCAACGACAGTCCCTACGGGCTCAGCGCTTCCATCTTCACCCAGGACATCGACCGTGCGATGAAGTTCGCGCGAAATGTCCATTCGGGAAACCTGATGATCAACGCGGGGCCCCAGTGGCGCGCCGACCTGATGCCCTACGGCGGCCTCAAGGGCTCCGGCATGGGCAAGGAAGGCCCCAAGTACGCCATCGAGGAGATGACCGAGCTAAAAATGGTCATCTACCACCCGTAGAAATCCCTAACGGGGGGCCTGGGGGAACCCCCAGATCAGTTTCTTACCCCCTTCATGGCCAGAAAGGGGGCCAGGGGATGGTCGAATCGGCCCCAGAAGGACCGCCAGGAGGAACAAGATGGAAGAATTCGTAGGCTACCGCAACGGCGAGTGGGTCCCCGTGAGTGAAATCCTGCCGGTTCCCGGGGACCGTGGCCCGTCTATGGGCGACCAGGTCACCGAAATGGTGCGCACCTTCGACGGCAAGTCGTTCCGCATGCGCGACCACATCGACCGCCTCTACAAGTCACTGAAGTACACGCGAATCGACCCCGGCCTGACCGCAGACGAGATGTACGAGGTCAGCGAGGAGGGCATCCGTCGCAACGAGCACCTGCGACCCGCCGGGGGCGACATCAGCCTCTCCCACGTCGTTTCACGCGGAGCCGGGGGCCCAAGGGCCTGGGGCGCCGGACCACCCAATGTGTTCATCCGGTACAACCCCATGAGCTACGGCATGTTCGGAGATAAGTACGAGACCGGCGTCAATGCAGCCATCCCGCGAACCCGCAGCTTCGACCCGGCCGCCCTGGATCCAAAGATAAAGCACCTGAGCCGGATGAACATGAGCCTGGCCGAACTTGAGGCCAACGACATCGACGAAGGCGCCTGGCCTATTCTCCTGGACTCCAACGGCCACCTGACAGAGGGCTCCGGGTACAACGTATTCATCGCCACTGACGGCGTCCTGCGCACTCCCACCGATCACGCGGCGCTGGTGGGTATCTCGCGAATGATGGCGCTGGACCTGGCGGAGCAACTCCAGATCCCGGCCGTCGAGGAAAACCTTGAGCCATACGACCTGTTCACGGCAGACGAGTGCTTCTTTTCGAGCACGCCATTCTCGCTACTGCCCGTGACCCGAGTGGACGGTCGCGAAATAGGCGACGGCAAGCCAGGGCCAATGACACAGCATCTTCTGGCAGCTTGGAGCGAGTCAGTAGGCATAGACATAATAGGCCAGGCTGCTGCTGCGCAGGCATAGTAGACCGAGCGATATTGCCGGAGATGAAACGTGGCGCGTTGAGTACCGTAAGGTTTTCAAGGCTCCAGCGGAGGCCCTGATTTTCCGCTCATTGTGAGCCTGTCGAACCATCGTGGTTAGTCTGCCACCCCAAGTCAGAGACTCAGCGCGACGCCGTAGCCGCGTGGGTCGGCACCTCCCCTGATTCCGCCCGCTGGGCCGTCGAGCACGATAGCGTGAACGCGAGCCGCGGACGTAGGGTAAGCGCCGTAGGACGCTGAGTCTCGCTGCACCGTAAGGCCCATCCCAGCCAGCTCGCCGCACACGCTCTGCGGAATTCTACCCTCCATGTACACCGAATCGCCCTGGCAGTCGATGCGGGGCGCAGACACCGCCTCCAGGGCGGTCATCCCGAATTCCACCACGTTCAGTATTGTCTGCAATACCGCGCCGATGATGAACGTGCCGCCAGGCGCGCCCAGGACCATGAACGGCTCGCCGTCCCTGAACAGCAAACACGGCGACGACCCGGTGATTCGCATTTTCCCAGGGGCGATCGAGTTGGGCCCGCCAGGCATCGGATCAAAGGCGATCATGTAGTTGTTCTGCAAGAACCCCAGCCCGGGCGTCACCACGCCCGAACAGAGCCCGTTGGTGTGGGTCAAGCTAACACAGTTCCCTGAGTCGTCGACCACCGAGACGTGGGTCGTCCCTCCATTGCGCCCCGACCTATCAAACCCGACCTCAAAGGGCTCGTCGCTGTCGATACGGTCACGCCACGATGCCGCGTGTTCCTTCGATACCAGCATATCGGTCGGCACATCTACGAACGCCGGGTCTCCACCGTGGCGGGCGCGGTCCGCGAACCCCGCCTTGAGGGCCTGCGACAGAACACGCAAGTACTCAGCAGAGTTGTGGCCCATAGACGCCAGATCATACCCCTCCAGCACGTTGAGCACGGAAATCAGAGTCGGTCCGCCTGCGGGTGCCGGCACGGTGGACACCCCGTATCCCCGGTACATATCACGCAGTGGCTGTTGTGCCTTGGGCCGGTACCCCGACAGGTCCTCGGCAGTGATAGACCCGCCGTTCGCCTCCCAGTCTCCCACCAGTCTCGAGGCGATCTCGCCACGGTAGAAGACATCCGGCCCGCCGGTCGCGATGGCTTCCAGGGAATCCGCCAGGTCCGCGTTCACCAGAAGGTCACCTCCCGATAGGGTCTTGCCGTCCTTCGTGTAGATCGCCGCCGAATCAGGCGTATTGGTAAAACGCGCCAGCGCATCTGGGCGGCCCTCGGGGTACACGACCCGCCACTCGTCGGCCAGCTCCCGTGGAACGACGTAACCTTCGCGGGCGAGCGAGATGGCCGGGCG
>CAJWER010000254.1 GCA_913030785.1 uncultured Chloroflexota bacterium
CAGACACGATGACGCTCCCCGACATCAGCACCGGCAGCAGATAACCCAGCGTGCTCACCAGCGGGTTCAAGGCCATTCGCACCGGATACTTCAGGACAAGCTTCCACTCGGGCAGCCCCTTTGCCCTGGCCGTGACCACGTAGGGCCGGTTCAGCTCGTCCAGCAAATTCGCTCGCATGACTCGTATCAGAGCTGCGGTGCCGGCCGTGCCAACCACAAATGCGGCGATCCAAAGATGTGACATCAGGTCCATCAGGCGACCAAAGCTCCAGGGTGCCTCAATATATTCTGGTGAGAACAGCCCTCCGATGCCGTGGTCTGGGAAGTAGGTGAATGTGACCCAGAGTAGCCACAGGGCAAGCAAGAAATCGGGGACCGCCAGGCCCAGGAATCCAATGAATGTGATGGTGTAGTCCTCGACACTGTGCTGCCGGACGGCAGAATAGATGCCGATAGGGATTGATAACGCCCACGAAAACAAGGCGGTGGTTCCGGCCAGGATGATCGTCATTAAGAGTCTTTCGCTGACGATCTCCGATACCGGCTTTTGGTACTCCAGCGACTGACCGAAGTCTCCTTGGACCAGTTTTACCGCCCATTTGGCGTATTGCACGTAGATCGGCCTGTCGAGGCCGAATTGCTCTCGGAGTGTGGTCTCAAACTTGCCGCCGCCGATGGCTGCCCCTGTGGCGACGTTTCCAAACATCAGCTCCTGGATGTATGTGTCGACGAAGTCACCCGGCGGGAGTTGGATAATTACAAAGGAGATTACTGATAGCGCCCAGATGGTTAGAAGGGCGAGAAGTGAACGGCGCAAAATAAACATCAACATGGAGCCATGCTCCTACGTTGGACTCAACGGTCACACTCGTCGGGCGGTACGTCTCACTGGTAGACGCACCGCAGGTGAAAGTATTCGCTAGCTAACCCTGATTCTGGGGTCGAGGATGCCCAGGAGGATATCGGAAAGCAGTGTGCCGACTACCGTCAAGGCCCCGAGCAGTAGCACGATGGTTGATGATACGAACAGATCTTCCGCCAGTAGCGCCCTGAGAAGCAGGGGACCCTCGGTAGGAAGACTCAGTACCACCGAGACAATCACGCTACCGGACATCAGCACCGGGAGCAGGTACCCCAGTGTGCTTACGAGGGGATTAAGCGCAAGGCGAACAGGGTATTTCAGTATCAGCTTCCACTCGGGCAGCCCTTTTGCCCGGGCGGTAATTACATAGGGCTTGTGCAACTCGTCAAGGAGATTGGCGCGCATCACACGAATTAGGGCGGCCGTTCCAGCAGTCCCTACGACGAAGGCCGCGATCCACAAGTGGGAGAACAGGTTCATCACTCTATCGAAGCTCCAGGGTGCCACGACATATTCGCGAGAGAACAGGCCACCTATCTCGTGCTCTGGGAAATATGTGAAAGTGATCCAGAGTAGCCAGAGAGCGAGCAGAAAGTCCGGCACAGCGAGGCCCATGAAACCGATAAATGTCACGGTGTAGTCTTCGATGCTGTGTTGCCGAACCGCGGAATAGATCCCGATGGGTATGGAGAGACCCCAGGCGAACAGGGCCGTAGTCCCCGCGAGGATTATTGTCATCAAGAGACGCTCCCGGACGATCTCCGCGACGGGTCTCTTGAATTCGAGTGACATCCCGAAGTCTCCGCGAAGTCCTTTCCACGCCCATTTTGCGTATTGGACGATGACAGGTTTATCGAGGCCAAACTCTCGTCGTAGGTTGGCTTCCAGTACCTCAGCGAATTGGCCCCCTGCTACAGGGCTATTGCCGAGAAGTTCAAGCACGTAAGTGTCCGCGAAGTCACCAGGAGGTAGTTGAACAACAAGAAACGCCAGAATGGACAGTGCCCAGATGGTGACCATCGCCAGCAGGGTCCGGCGGACTATGAAAGTTAGCATCCGTTTCTTTCTAATCTCTCTGAGGCGCCTAAGATGACGGGCCTCGTTTTTGTGATGCAATAGTAGTAGCGCAAAAGCGCCCCGCCTGTGGCGGGGCGCTAATCATGCTATTGCGGATGGCTACGCCTCTGAACGGCCAGCCTCCCTAGGGTGATTATCGATGACTACCCGTATGGGTCTGCCGCGTCACGCAGGCCGTCACCCATGAAGTTGAATGCCAGCACCGCGATCACCACGGGCACCGCCGGGAACATTATCCAGGGGTAGACGGCCACAGACTGGATGTTCTGTGCGTCCTTGAGCAGCACGCCCCAGCTGATAGCCGGTGGGCGCAGACCCAGCCCCAGGAAGCTAAGTGCAGTTTCGGCGATGATCATGGCCGGGATGGACAGCGACGCAGCCGCTATCACGTGGCTCGTGAAAGACGGCACCATGTGGCGGAAGATGACCCGGAAGTCGGTGGCGCCGGACAGTCGCGCCGCCGTGACGAACTCCTCTTCGCGTAGTGCCAGGAACCTGCCCCTGACGACTCGTCCCAGCTCTGTCCAGGAGATCAGGGAGATGATTATCGTGATCGAGAAGAAGATCTTGATCGGGCTCCAGTCGCGAGGGACCGCCGCAGCGAGGGCAATCCAAAGAGGAATGGTCGGTATGGAGCGCAGTATCTCGATCAGGCGCTGGATGACGGTGTCGGGGATGCCGCCGTAGAAGCCGGAGATCCCTCCCAGGCTGATACCAAGGAACAGGCTGATTCCTACACCGATGAGCCCGATCATCATGGACAGGCGCGTTCCATAGACCATACGGGAGAAGATGTCACGTCCGAGCTTGTCGCTCCCGAAGAAGAACGGGGCAGGCCGGTCTTCCTGGTCCGCGCCATCAATGCCAATAAGATGGCGTCTTGTCTTGATCAGGCCGAGGAACTCGTACTCGAAGCCCGTGATCCAGAAGCTGATAGGGACTACGACTTCCGGGTCGGGAACGTGGGTCTTCTTGAGGGTGAACGGGTCTCGACCCGTGATGACACCTTTGACGTGTGGCTTGAAGCCTCCGTCGAACAAGTGAATCATCTGGGGGGGCATATACGCGTGGGTGACCTGGCCATCGGATGGGTCACTCATGGCTAAGAACCCGGCTCCGATAGAAACCAGGTACAACAAGATTATTACCCCAGTGGCGATCAGAGCGGCGCGGTGGCGCTTGAACCGCCACCACATGAGCTGCCACTGAGTGGCAATAAATACGCGTTCTTCTTCGACGTCTCTCGCCATCGACCCAGCGGTTGCTTCTACCATATCTCTAGCCCATCCTGATTCTGGGATCTAGGATCCCGAGTAAGATGTCCGATAGGAGTGTCCCTATCACAGTAAGGGCTCCCAGTAGCAAAACAATAGTTGCTGACACGAACAGGTCCTCCGCCAACAGCGCCCTCAAAAGTAGCGGCCCTTCCGTGGGTAGGCTCAGCACCACAGAGACTATCACACTACCGGACATCAGCACCGGCAGCAGGTACCCCAGCGTGCTTACGAGGGGATTAAGCGCAAGGCGGACAGGGTACTTCAAGATTAGTTTCCACTCGGGAAGTCCTTTGGCCCGTGCAGTCACCACGTAGGGCTTATGCAATTCGTCCAATAGATTGGCGCGCATGACACGAATGAGGGCGGCCGTCCCGGCCGTACCCACGACAAACGCGGCTATCCAGAGGTGTGAAATTAGGTCCCAGACTCGCGCCAGGCTCCAAGGCGCCTCAAGGTATTCAGGCGAGAATAGTCCACCGATACTGTGATCCGGGAAATAAGAGAAGGTTATCCAGAGCAACCACAGGGCGAGTAAGAAGTCGGGGACTGCCAGACCCATGAATCCGATGAATGTAAAAGCATAGTCTTCGATGCTGTGCTGCCGGACAGCTGAATATATTCCGATCGGGATGGAGAGCCCCCAGGCGAGTAGCGCCGTCGTGCCCGCCAGTATGATCGTCATCAATAGGCGCTCTCGGACGACGTCGGCGACGGGCTTTTGGAATTCGAGGGACTGTCCAAAGTCGCCCTGAACCATCTTCCAGGCCCACTTGCCGTACTGTACGAAGAAGGGCTGGTTGAGGCCGAACTGCTCGCGCAAGGTCTCTTCGAGGGCGTCGGAAACCTGGCTCGCGCCGCCGGAGGCCCAGCTTCCTGCGAATAGCTCTTGGACATAGGTGTCGACGAAATCGCCCGGCGGAAGTTGGATGATGAGGAAGGAAAGTAGTGACAATGCCCATATCGTGATAGCTGCGAGCATTGCACGACGGGCGATGAAGGTCAACATGGGGCCGGCTCTCCTACGCTCGGGTGGTGGTATATAAGGCAGGCCCGGGACATATGTACCGGGGAGGGGCCCTTGCCATTCAACCAGCGCCCCGACTCTCGTCGGGGCGCTGGCTTCAGTAGCTAGCTTCTATCGAATGCCTGAAACTACTCGGTGTCGTTCTTGCCGCCCTCC
>CAJWER010000255.1 GCA_913030785.1 uncultured Chloroflexota bacterium
CCCTAGTAGGGGTGACCTGCCCAGGCTGCAATTTATGTCACGAACATGAACGAGCTTCCGGGGGGGGGCGACAAGGGGCACCCAGCCAGCACGAGACCCTATTTCTCGGCGAGAGAACCGTACGCTCTGGACGCTGGAAGCTCAAAGGGGATGAACTCTTTGATCTATCCGCTGACATTCGTGGGCTCAAGAACGTCGCGCGCGCGCATGGCGACGTCGTTCGCCAACTGAATTTGCTGCTGAAGATCCACCAGCGTGACCTGAGCAGGGCCGCCGGCCCCTTTTGAGTTGTTGCCTCGTCTGGTTGAATGCCCATCACCGGTCCAGCTCCGTCGCCGATGCCGCGTCACGGCTGTAGAGTCGGACGGATCTGTCCACCTCCTCGCGGTCGTGCGCAAGGTGTTCCTTCACTCGGTTGTGGCTTTCAGGAGTGAGGCGAACACCCGCCGCCAAATGCGCCATGATCTCCATGTCATAGAACCGGAGCGCGTTGGAGAGCACGAACACCTCATCGGTCAAGTCGGGTGTGCTCGCCGGGGAGGTAACGTCACAGAGATTGTCGGATCCGAGCCGGACATGGACCCCGGCTGCGAGCATCTCAAGCACGCGCGCAATCGAATTGAAGGTGGGGGTCAGGAGCGGCCTATACTGCCTCATACTGATTGCGGCGGAGGGACAGCAGATGACGCCCACGTTCAACGACGCAAGATCCTCGATCAAACGGCTGAATCTCTTCTCATCGTAGGTGGATGGCGAGATGACGTGAACAAGCCATACCCACGGCTCGTCCGTGCCGCCCACCAATTTCAGTTCACGCATGATCCGCACAACACCTTCGGAAGCAGCCTCTCGCGGATCATTGCGCTGATCGACGTGGATATGCACCGGCTTCCCGAGTCCATAAGCCAATTTCAGTATACGCCGACAATGTTCATCGAACCCGATATGATCGGGGTAGAGCAGCTGGTCGTCACGCTCCGGGAGAGCCCCGATGAAGCTGGCGTCACAAGCAGCCTCCTCGAGCAGTTCCCAGCGTGCCGGCTCCTGATCTGTGAACCCAAGCGGCGAATACGCGCCGACTTGCAGATCGAGGGCACCTGCGACATCTGCAGACAGTTCATTGAACGCCCTGAATGCCGACAATCCGACTCGATCCAGTGTGACGTCAACCACGCTGTCTGCACGCGTCGTGCCGCACCTAACCATGATATCGAGATAGCCACGTACCCGTTCCTTGAGTTGAGCGGGCTCATAGAATGAGCTGCTGTGGATTGAAGGGATCAGCCCATGCTTGGCAGTGAGTGAAACATAGCTGGCGGCTGCCGTGTGTGCCCCATCCAACGGCAGAGTGCTCGCGCGATCCAAGTGAAGATGGGCATTATGCAGGCCGCCAAGACGGCCGACTTCGCTGCGCAGCGTTTCAAAATAGGGGGTATCAATACTCATCTGATTTCCTTACTGGGCGTCTGTGTTTTTCACTATTCGCATCAACCCGCTCGGCCGGGTATCATCCGTCAAATGCGGGTAAGTCCTGGCACCAGGCGGATAAGAAGCCAGCCAAAGCGGGACAGTCTGGCAGGCAGGTTTGTCTCGGGCGGCTCTCCTCGCAGAAAACGCGAAATGCGTGCCCAGAGATCATCCACATGTGGCGAAACAAAGAACTGGCCATGACCGCCAGTTGTCCAATCCACCCACGGACGCCTACGGAACTTGCGTGCCCAGCCGGGCAACCCCCACCCAAAGCGTCGCGCCACGACCTCTCGACTCTGTCGCCCCAACAAGATCTGTATCGGTGTCTGTAGCGGGAAGGCCCCCTCATTGACAAAGTCAACCAAACAGAGACCTCGCGGCATACATCCGTGGCTCTCCAGGCATCCAACCACGCCAATCGCCACGTCAGCACCGCGGCAATTCCCCCCAACATAGAAAGCCCCATTAGTGAAAATTCGCTCCAGGACAGGCGCATAGGTTTCGGCTAGCGCAGTTGTTACTCTTTTGGTGTACTCCAACCTCCCACTACCCGAATAGAGGCCGTACAGGGGCTGATCATCGGGCAGTGCGGACGCGAGTGCCAACATCTCCTTCTCGGGAGCATTGGAGCACCAGACCAGCGGCAGTCTCGTCCCATCAGGATTTAGGACTTTCAGAAACGGAGCATCGGGAAGCGACGGCACACGCCCAGCCCCGAGGACAATCATCAATACTTGGGCTTCCTCCTCCATGAGTCCATTGCCCACGAAGCAAGCCAGATGGTCTGCCGTGGTATCCCCGTCCTCCAGTGCTGCGGCCATCTCTGCAACCGTCGTCAACCCACGAAGCCCGCGCGCCGGAAGATTGTGCCCCAACTCCTTCTGAACTGCGGCAAGCAGCGCAACCCCTGCGAGCGAGTCGCCACCCATATCGAGAAAACTATCGGTTATTCCTGCCTGAGGAACCTGCAGCACGTCCTGCCAGATCTTGAGCAGTTCCCCCTCCAATGTCGTGCGCGGTGGTTTGCAAGCCAGTCGACCGCCTGCGGCGGGCGTAAACTGTTCGACCAACTTCAAGCGCTGAACCTTCCCTGTCGGCGTCCGGGGCAATGCTTCGACGCGGAACACGCGATCCGGCACCTTGAATGCGACAAGCCGTGCCGCTGCATATGCCCTCAATTCCGCGTCGGTCAACGGGGTGCGGCCGCCCCCGACGACTGCGACAGCGACCTCCTCGCCCAAGCTGCGATGCGGTAGCCCGAACACAGCACAAGCCTCCACCATAGGGTGGGACTGGAGCACCTCCTCGACTTCATGAGGGGAGATCTTCTCGCCGCCCCTATTGATCAATTCCTTGACGCGGCCAACAAGAAAGAGCTCACCATCTTCATCGATATGCCCCACGTCACCGGTGCGAAACCATCCATCTACGAATAGCTCGCGATTCAGTTCAGGGGCATCTTCGTAGCCCGCCATTACATTTGGTCCGCGGACCACCACCTCGCCACGCTCGCCACTCTCCAACAGCACACCAGGAGCCCCCATAATAGCAACATCAGGTCCTGCACTTGGGCCAACCGATCCGGATCGGGTGACCGCAGGCGGCAAACGCGTACTGGTAATGAGCGGTGCCGCCTCAGTCATACCGAAAGTCTGAACGACTGGAACACCAAAGAGCTCCTCCACTTCCGCCTTGAGTGCAACGGGAAGTGCCGCGGCCACGGAGCGAATGAGCCTAAGGGAGGAGGAGATCGACGTACAGCCCCGCTGCTTTGCACGCCGGACAATCGCGTGCAGTGCGGTCGGAACAGCCTGATACCAGGTCGGCCGAGTGCTATGGAGCAGATCAAAGAAACGATCAACATCAAAGGGACCTGCCGAAATGACGGTTCCACCACTCGCCAGCGGGGCCAAGAGCAGATCTGTCAGTCCGCCAATATGGAACTGCTCCCACATGCTCAAGCATCTGTCTGTCGGACCGAGGTCCAGCGACCGGCAGACATCCTTGGTGGAGGCACACAGATTGGCATGTGTGAGAGGGACGCGCTTCGGCTGGGACGTTGAACCAGATGTCAGCATAACGGCCGCGACCCGCTCTGGGTCATCCACCGAAACGGATAGCGACACTGCGCCACCATCATTGCCTGGCACACATACCCGGTCCCCGATCCGGCCGATCACGTGCAAAGGTAGCGCGGCTTGCTGCGCCGCCTCAACAGCGGCCTCACAGCAGCCATCCTGAACCACGACATGCGAAAGGTGCATCGCTGCATAGTAGGCTTCATACTCCTTTCGGCGGTACATGGGGTTCAATGGGGCAGAGGTGCCAGCAATGGTTGTCGCCAACAGCGCGATGGACATGTCGGCACTGGTCGGCATGGCTAACGCCACACGATCCCCAGCGTCAATCCCCGCGAGACGCAATGCCCCGGCGACCCCTTGGACCTGATCATGAATCGCCCGGTAAGTAAGCTGAGGCCGCCCAATGCCCTCTATGGCGACAGCATCCGGCACAGCTGCCGCCTGGCCTTTCAACAGCTCTGAGATTGTCCTAAACGACATCCCTACACCTTGCAATCATGCCCGAACATCTCCCCACAGCACCACAGAAGAATAAATTGCCTACATCCATGCGTCCGGTTCCGAGGTCAGAGAATGAGAGAAACAAGGCAGTGACACGAGTTGACCTGCTCCCGAGAGTGGTACCACTTACTGTAGATGTCCAGCCAAGACCTGGAGGCTGACGGCGGCTGCGCCCAGAAGGACCGGTTTCGCGCCAGCGGTCCAACGCGCCGCGGGATCGGGGGTTCGATCGAAGGCGCGATCGACAGCGCAGAACATGAACATCGCACCTGCCGCAAAAGACGCCAGTGCACGAACTGCGTTTGGAGATCCGTGCCGGGCGCGGAGAGAATCCG
>CAJWER010000256.1 GCA_913030785.1 uncultured Chloroflexota bacterium
TCCGAGTAAACGCGGTTCGCACTTGTTTTTCCCGCAACTCTTTTTCTTTGTCGGTTTTGGGCAATTGCGTGACCCCGCTGCAGCATCCGCCTTCATAAAACTGAGACCTTAACGCATCGACAGTAGCAAGCTTCTGGTCGATGACTGAGTCAATGGAGACCACCACATCTGCCGAAAACGGATTTGGCTTTTGAAAACGATCTTCGAAGTAAAGGAACACGGGGTTGCGGCGAAGCGGTGGTGTATCGGGACAAAAATAGGGGACGGTGACCATGTACGCCGCATCTTGCACAACTAAACCGGCGTTTCGATGGTCGGGATGATAGTCATTTGGACGATGACAAATGACCATATCGGCATCCCATTGCCGAATTAACTGAGTGATCATCTTTCTCGTTTCCAGGGTAGGGAGCAATTCCCCGTCATGAATATCCAGCACTTCTGTCTCGATTCCCAGGATCTTGGCACATTGGCGGACTTCAGTGAGTCGTCGCTGAGCGAGAGGTCCCCCGGCCATCATCCAGTGTCCAATATCACCATTCGTTAATGAAACAAATTTCACTCGATGTCCCGCCGCCGCCCATTTCGCCGACTCGGTAGGTGTCGGCTGGTACCCTATCGACATCCACCCGGTGAGCGCGGATGAGGTGGGCACGAGTACGCGAACCCGCCCCTTCCAGATACCTCTGGGGGCGCTGGTGCCCCAGAGGATCGAGAACCTGCTGGCGGCCAACAAGAACATCGGCACGACTCACATCACCAACGGCTGCTACCGGCTCCACCCGGTGGAGTGGAACATCGGCGAGGCCGCGGGCTCACTGGCGGCGTTCGCTCTGGACACGGGCCGAAAGCCAAAGAGTGTCGTCGAGGAACGAGAGTTGCTCAGGCAATTTCAGCGAGGCCTGCTAGCTGATGGCGTGCCGCTTTCCTGGCTCGTGGACGTGCCTGTCGGGGATCCGCGATTTTTCGTGACCCAGTCTCTGGTCATGGCCGGGGGCTATGGCGAGGGGGCCGGTGCTCTGGAGTTTGGTCCCGACCTGGCCATCGGGCCGGATGAGCGAGCTCCATGGACCCGCCGTGCCGTGGGTCATAAGGTCGAAGATCCTTGCGGGACGGGGATAGTGAGCAGGGCGGCATACGCGGCGGCGATGGTGGAGTCGGGGCTGGTGTAGGGACCCTCACCTCAATCCTCTCCCAGGGGGGAGAGGAGGCCGGACTCCGCCTCCGAGATGGGACGCTGGCCTAACTTCTTAGGGAAGGTGGCAGCAGGTTGGGGATCGTATCTTCAATGGGGTAGGTCTCGGAGCACTGGGTGCATTGAAGCGTGCCCTCTACTACCTCGCCGTCCTTTTCGTCCGTGACGGTGAGCGTCAACTCCCCCTTGCACATGGGGCAGACGAGTATGTCCATCAGTTCTTGCTTCAAGTGAATCTCCTCTTCAACCTCGCCGAGCCCTGAAATCCTAGCCACTCAGGGCGGACTCGAACAGTGCCTTGAGCAGGTCGGACAGTAGGAACACGACGATGCCAACTATGACCAGGGCATTATACCCCGATACCGATCGCATGACTGTGTTGAGCCTGCCGCGGGGAGGCTCCTCGCGCTTAGCGAAAGCGCCCAGGAATTCCGAACGTCTTCGTTCGGATTGCACCTGCATGAACATCCAAACCGATAACACCGACTTGATCCCAAGGGTGATTGCGTAGGGCGGTCCGACGATATCCTCGGTGAGCCTGTCGAAGGCCAGAATCACGCCGGTGGCCACCAGGATCATGATGCAGGTGTTGACGAGGGTGCGGAACTCCTTGGCGGCGGCGGTGAGCAGGGGGCCGTGGGAGCCGGACGAGCTGCGAGTAGCGGGGAGTAGCACCAGCAGGTAGAAGATGCTACCGCCGACCCAGGCCGCGGCGGAGACCACGTGGAGCCATCTGATGATCAGCAGGAATAGGTTGCCGGTATCCATCGTGCCTCGGTGAGCCTTACGCCCGTCTTTGGACGGGCGGAGACGGTCGGTCGAGGCGCTATTGTATCAGCGGTTCGATGATCTCATCTAGCTTCTCGGCGGTCAAAATCCCAGCCCAGACTCGGACGATCTCGTGGTTCTTGTCCAGGAACACGGTGCTGGGGAAGTTCACGATCCCGTAATCGATCAGGACCGAGCCATCTGCGTCAGGGCCCACGGCGTAGGTGATCCCGAACTCGTCGATGAATTCCTGGCCATCCTCCACGGTGTCGAGAATCAACGACTGGACACCCAAGAACTCGACGCCATCGTCCTTGTACTTGTTGAAGGTGGCCTCGAGGTCCGGCATCTCCAGGCGACATGGCGGGCACGATGGGTACCAGAAATTGACCACGACCGGCTTGCCCTTAAAGCCGGAGACGGATATAAGCTCGCCCGGCTCGTAGTTTATGTTTCCGAAGGCCTCCACTTCGAAATCTGGTGCGACCTCGAAGTCACCTACTTTGGTCGTCTGGACCCCAGTGGAGCATGCGGCGAGCAGGAGGGATCCGAATGCGACAACGCCGAGTAGTCCGCGGCGTGACAACCCGATGCCTATGTGTAACCTCTTTAGCGCATCGCTGATCATTTCCATCTCCATCCTCCGGCTGTAGTACGTCGAATGTGCGGTCCGTCTCAGTGGCCGTTGTTGCCGGGTCTTCTATTGCTACAACGACCCTCGCACGAAATAAAATGTCGCAAGACTTGAGGAGGGTGCGCGAAATCGACCGTCTACTCGGGGTCTTCCTCGCCCATCAGTTCTGTCGCATGCTCCATGAGCACCTTCGCCCGGTCCTTTGGCAGATTGCGGCTGGACATGTACATCGCCAGGGCTTCGGCGGGGTCCAGGGTCTCGGCGTGGACCTGGCCCAGGCGTGTCCTGGTTTCTCCTGCTACCTCCCTGGATATCGCCGCAATATAGTGGGCCCCGTCCAGGGCGCGGCGGATGTCGGCGTCCCGAAGCAGGCCGTCCAGGTCGGCGGGAACCGTGATCATAACACGCACGACGGCGTCCTCAAAGTAGTGGCGGTTGATGGCGGCGATGACCGTCGCTGTTGGGTCGAGGTCACCCCGAGGTATGTCAACGGATACCGTGAGGAAGTTCCTTGCGGCGACCTCATGAAAAGCATATTGTGCGACACGCTGTCCCTGTGGCAATGTGGTATCGATGTCCACTATGTAAAAGCCCTTGTCGTCCTTTTCCTCCCCAAAATCCACTCTCTGCAGGCTGCCCGAGTAGATAACCGGCGGGGATGTCTCAAGCTCCTGTCGACTGTGGATGTGACCCAAAGCAACGTAATCGAGCTGCGGCAGGGCAACTGCGCTCATCAACAGGACATGGTCGCGCCCAAGCATCATCGTCTGTTCAGAGCTGGTGCGTGCCTGGCTAACAGAGACATGCCCTGCCAGGACGGCCGGGATTGCCGGGTCCAGGGATTCGGCCTTGCCGCGGATCAGATCGGTCATTGCGCTCTGAATGGCGTCATTTAGCTGGTCCGGTGTCATTCCACGGGTGTTGTCGCGGGACAGGAAGGTGCTGCGACGAATCCAGGGCACGGCGAGTACTTGTATGGGCCCAGATGGTGTGTTCACGCGATATACGTCCAGGGTGTCGCCGGTGTGAACGTTGCTAACGTCCAGCGTACGGAATATCTCCAGGGCATTGGCTCGAGAGGCGGTGAAGGGCATGTCGTGGTTCCCCACGACCATGAACACCGGGATTCCAGATGAGGAGAGCTTCGCGATGCGCTTGGCGAACTCGCGTTGGTGTGTCTGGCTCGGGTCGCGGCTCTTGTACGCGTCGCCGCAGAACAGTGCCAGGTCGACCTTGTTCTCCAGCGCGTAGTCGACGACCTCATCCAGGGTGTCGAGGAAGTCGGCAAGTCGGGTGGATAGGCCGGTCTCGGGGTCGGGCCGGCCGTAGTTTTCGACTCCGATGTGTACGTCGCTGAAGTGCAGTATTCGCATTTGGTTCGGCTGGCCTAGTAGGCAGTCTTGCCTTGAGCCTGCTCTTTCACCGTACCTTTTCCATGAAGAAAAAAGAAAGAAATATTAGTTGTGAGGGACACCCTCACACACCCGGCAGAGGAGCAGCGCCCCTCTGCACACCCCTGATCCACAGCCTCCAGAAGCGTCACCCACTCAGAGCCTCTCGGACTGACCGTCGACCCAATACCGTGAAAGTTAGCTGGCTGAGCCGGATAGCCGCTTTTTGAGTTCGTCTACCAGATCGTCGATCTTGACCCGCTCCTGGGCCATTGTGTCTCGCTCGCGAATGGTGATCGCGTCGTCGTCCAGCGAGTCGAAGTCAACGGTGACGCACAATGGCGTACCGACCTCATCCTGGCGTCTGTAGCGGCGGCCGATGCTTTGAGCATCGTCGAA
>CAJWER010000257.1 GCA_913030785.1 uncultured Chloroflexota bacterium
GGACGGCCAGATTTCATCTGTACGAACGCTTCGTGGACGGCGGCGGGAATCTTGGCCGGATCGAGGATACGGTGGGCCCACTTCGTCACTGTCTTGATGGCGTCTAGCTGGTCAACTATCTCGTGCAGACGCCCCTCACCCTTGCCAATGAAGTCCCGCTCGATCTGCCCGGAGATCAGCAGCATCGGCACCGAGGCTGAGTACGCGGTCCCGACGGCCGCGGCAGCGTTCAGGAGCCCAGGACCAGGGACAACGAGCGCAGCGCCTATATCGTCACCGACGGCAGAATAGCCGTAGGCCATGTATGCGGCGGCCTGCTCGTGCCGGGTGGTGATGAAGCGGATACGAGGCTCGGAGTGTAACGCGTCCATGGCATGATAAAGCTGTACGCCCGGCAGGCCAAACATCGTGCGGACGCCCTCCCGGTAGAGCGACTGCACCAGGGCCTGACCGCCGGTCATTTTCGTCATGTAGGGTTCTCCAAGAAGGTGGTGTTCAGATTCCCCATACGACGGGCTGCGCTTGGCCTGAATCTGGGGCTATTCGTCGAGAGCGGCTCTAAACTGCGCGATGATCTCGTCCGCGGCGTCCGAAGACAGGCCGAAAGGCTTCCTGCTGGTTTCACGGGCCACCAGATAGCTCCAGAAGGCGAGCCACACGCGTTCACGCTCCTCGTTGTCTTTTGTAGCGCGCACAATGGGCAGGTACTTGCCGGCAAAGCGGTACGCGAGGTGCTGCGCCCCCTGCGGATTCTCCTCAAGCTCAGGCGAACGGATCGCAATCTCTTCCCAGAACGCTTCGTCGAGGGGGATAGGATTGTTAGCGTCAGCGTTGCTCACGTAGCGTTTCCCTTCGAATGAATCGGTCGCGTCCGATTGTATCAGGGCACTGACCCTGGGTGGCACGATATCGGTCGTGAAGTGCTACGATTGGGCCGTCATGGATAAGGCCATCTTTCCCAAAAGGTACAGCAACCATCAATGGGGCGCATTCGCCGAGCTGTTGGCGAAGCACGGCACTGAGGTGCTCGTTGACACGCGTACCAATCCTGTGAGCCGGTACCCGTCGTGGGCGAACGCGACGAAGCTCAAGGACATGCTCGGGCAGTCGGGGGTGGACTACGCGTTCATGGGCGACTCCCTGGGCGGGAAGCCCTCGGATGGCTCATGCTACCGAGCCGACGGGCGGCCCGATTACCGCGAGATCCGGACGCGCGAGTTCTTCCGCGATGGAATCGACACGCTGCTGGAGATAACCGAGAACAAAACCGTGTCCCTAATGTGTGCTGTAAAAGACCCCAGCAAGTGCCACCGCCGTCTCCTCATCGAACCGGCCCTGCTGGACCGGGACATCGACCTGCGTCACGTTCGAGGCGATGGCACGGTGGCCACCGCGAGCACCCTCGGCAGCAAGAAGGCCTACCGAGAGCAGCTACAGGGCACATTTACGCCATAGAACTTAAGTGGTGTCGCCCTGAGGGTCTGGGGAGGCGGGGTCTGGCGTTCAGAGAGTCGGCGAGCGTAGCCCCCACCCCAGATGCTTCGTCGAAGCCTACGCAGCATGACAAGCTCGGCAGGCCGTGTCTGGTTTGCGCCCTGCCCCGGCCCGCCTAGCGCGCGCAGCGCCCTAGAAGAGCGACGCTTGGCGGCGTGCTTCTTCGGGATATGGGAAGCCCAGGTGGTCGTAGGCTCGGCGAGTTGCGACGCGGCCTCGGCGGGTACGGTCCAGGAAGCCCATCTGCAGCAGGAACGGCTCGTACACGTCCATTATGGTGTCGGCCTCTTCACTTATGGCGGCGGCGAGGGTTTCGATTCCCACCGGGCCCCCTGCAAACTTCTCAATGATGGACCGCAGCACCAGGTGGTCGGTGTCGTCCAGGCCCAGGGCGTCGACCTCTAGCCTCTCCAGAGCGTCGCGGGCGACATCGCCGGTGACGGTGCCGTCTGCCTTCACCTGGGCATAATCGCGCACTCGCCTGAGCAGCCTGTTACCCACCCTGGGCGTCCTCCTGGAGCGCCGGGCGATCTCGGCCACGCCTTCATCGTCGCTCGTCACAGCCAGGATGCGGGCCGAGCGCTCCACAATGGAGCGCATGGCATCTTCGCTGTAGAAGTCGAGGCGGTGGACGGAGCCGAAGCGGTCCCGCATCGGCGATGAGACCATGCCGTACCGGGTCGTAGCACCAATCAGGGTAAAGCGCTTCACGCTCAGGTTCATGCTTCTGGCCTTGAGCCCTTTGTCGATAACCCAGGAGACCACGAAGTCTTCCATCGCGCCGTAGAGGACCTCTTCCACCACGCGTGGAAGCCGATGGACCTCGTCGATAAACAGAACCTCACCGGTCTCCAGCCGTGTCAACATAGACACCATGTCCGCCGGACGCTCGATGGCCGGGCCAGAGGTAACCTTGATCTTGGCGTCCATCTCGTTGGCGACAATGTTGGCCAACGTGGTCTTACCGAGGCCGGGCGGGCCATGGAGCAGGGTGTGGTCAAGCGGCTCTCCACGAAGCCGGGCCGCCGCGATGGTTATCTCCAGGTTGGCCTTGATCCGTTCCTGGCCGATGTATTCGTTCAGTCGGCGAGGGCGCAGGCTCGTGTCGTCTGAATAGTCGTTTTCTTGCTGGGTTCCGGAAACGATTCGTTCTTCCACTTTCGCTCCCGAAGCACTGCCATTGAACGATGTTCAGAACTGGTGTTCATTCTATTGGTGGCCTACGGGGGTGTCAAATAGGCGCCCGGTGGGAAACGTGGCCCGCATAAACCGCTACGTGCGGGCCGACTACGATATAATCGTGGCACGCTGGGTCGACTCGGGCACTTCAAGTGGAGGAAACAACTTGGTCTGGATTGTGTTCGGTGTCGTGCTGCTGGCCGGTTTCGGATTTGTGGTGCGAACCATAGCCAAGAGGCTGCCGGTAGCCCATACCGTAACACGGACGGCCCAATACAACCGCTCTCCCGCGGAGATTTGGCTGATCGTGTCCGACCTGTCGGCCCAGCCCGAATGGCGGCCCGACCTGCGGTCAGCCGAGCGGCTGCCGCCCCGAGGCGCGCGGGATGTGTGGTTAGAGACCGATAATCGCGATCAAACCACGACTCTTGAGACCGTCGAGTCCACGCCCCACCGCCGTCTGGTGAGACGCATCTCCGACGAGAACCTCAACTACAGTGGCGACTGGTCCTTGGAGATTGGCGAGTTCGGCGAGGTGACCTCCATCACGATCACTGAAACGGGCGAAATCAACAACTCGCTGTTCAGGTTCCTCAACAAGTACATCGTCGGGCATGGATCAGGCGTCGATCGATACCTGACAGCCCTCGGCACGAAGTTGGGGATCGATGTCAGGATCACGGATGGATAAGGCAGGTAGACGATGAGTAGTGAAAACAAGGACGAGTGGTCAGAAAATACCCTGGGACCAGCGAAGAAGCGCTTCGGGGAGCGGAAAGAGACCTTCGAGTCGGACTCCGGGCTCGAAATCGACACGACCTACGATCCGGGTGACCTGGTCGAGTTCGACTACGAGGAGCGAGTCGGCTACCCCGGCGAGTACCCCTACACCCGCGGCGTGCAGCCCAACATGTACCGTGGCCGACTCTGGACGATGCGCCAGTATTCCGGCTACGCCTCCCCCGAAGAGTCCAACAGGCGCTACCGGTACCTGCTCGACGAAGGACAGACGGGGCTAAGTGTCGCCTTCGACCTGCCGACACAGACCGGATACGACTCTGACCACCCCCTTGCCACGGGCGAGGTGGGCCGGGCCGGAGTGCCGATCAGCAGTCTGCTAGACATGGAGACCCTGTTCGACGGCATCCCGCTGGACAAGGTCAGCACGTCCATGACCATCAACTCTACCGCGTCGATTCTGCTTGCTCTATACATCGCCGTGGCGAAAAAGCAGGGTGTCGACCCGAAGACGCTCGCCCTCGCCGACGAGCACTGACCGTCCCCGCGACGGCCGGCGCCCGCCCGGACCACCGACCACACCCGCACAACTGAATAGTTCCAAGGCCTTCGACGGGGCGCCGCCCCGTCGGGACATCACACAGAAAGAGATACGACGTGACTGGTGACATCACTCTGCTCGGCTACGGCCTGTCCACCATCGGCCCGTTGGCTCGCGAACGCGATGTCAACGCCGTTCGGCGACCACGAGGGCGAAGCATCCACGAACAGGTCACGGGTTATCTGCGTCGCCTCCGACCCGTCGCTCCGCGCCACCCACACGTCCTGCGCGCCGGCCTCGTCAGACACAAACGCGACGATGTCCGCCCGGGGCGACCATGCGGCGTCTCGACGTCCCGTGGCCAACTCGTTGGCGGGAAGGAGTGGCGCGCTGGCGCCCGTCTCGACGGCGAGGGGCG
>CAJWER010000258.1 GCA_913030785.1 uncultured Chloroflexota bacterium
GAGCCATTCCCCGTATGCGTCCGACGGATGGATGGCCTTGTCGGCCTCGAGGATCAGGCCGTCTCTCACGCGGACCTTCATCTCCTCGTCTCCACATGGCTTTTTCTCGACGAGGAACACGATGTCGCCGGTCTGGCGGCGCACGATCTCTATGATTTTCGGGTCATACCACAGGTCTGCATGCAGGTAGAGAAACGGCTCGTTCGAGTTGGCATGTCGGCCAACATACATCGACGCCATGTTGTTCGTGGAGGCGAAGTCTTCGTTGACCAGGTACGACGCCGAATCTCCGAGTAGTGCGCGAATCTGCTCCTGTTCGTAGCCAACCACGACGGTTACGTCATCGATTCCGTGGGAGGCGAGGATGTCCACCGAACGCCGTATTAGCGGAACCCCGCCCACCTCCAGCGCCGGTTTCGGAACATTTTCAGTGGCCGGCCTCAGCCTAAGACCGCGCCCGGCGGCCACGATCAGGGCCTTGTGTATCATCGAGTTTCACGTAGACAGGTTGCGTCAATCATTCGCGTGATCGTTCCCCTAGTCGTGCTTCAACGGATGCTGCGGAGGATCTCTCGTGCATCTTGAATCGCCACCGGCTTCGGATTGTTGTCTGCCCGGTCCGCGTAAAATCCCTGCTCCAGCACGGCCTCGATCTCTTCATCGCCGATGCCTAGGCCGTTGAGGCTTACCGAGAGGCCGACGTTGGTCATCAGCGCCCTGATTCGACTGGCCGCGTCCTCGATCGATACGGCGCCAAACGCCTCCAGCAGTTGGGGCAGCCTGGCTCGAATCGCGTCCCCATTCCAGAGCAAAAACGCGGGCAGTGTTATGGAGACAGCCTGCCCGTGGGACACCCCGAACAACGCCGTTATCGGGTACGACAGTGAGTGGCATATCGTCGTCTTAGTATTGCTGAACGCCAGCCCAGACATCAGACTACCCTCGGCCATCTTGGTCCTCGCGGCGAGTTGCCCGCCTTCGTATGCGCCTTCCAGATTACCCATGATCCTGCGGATCGCACCTAGAGCGTACAGGTCAGAGATCGGCTGCGACCTCTTCGACCAGTACGCCTCGACTGCCTGCGTTAACGCGTCCATGCCGGAAGATGCCGTCGTGGTTGGAGATAGAGACACCGTTAGCTCTGGGTCTACTATCGCATGGTTCGCATACATAGACGGGTGTTCCAGGGAGTGCTTGCGCCGGGCATCCTTGTCCCATATCGTCGCCCATCGCGTTACTTCTGAGCCTGTGCCGGCAGTAGTCGGGACGGCGATGTACGGGAGCCCCGGCCCCTTGAGGTGCGCGGCACCGGACAGATAGTCCGAGGTAGGGGCTCCGCCAGGCGCCAGCGCCGCCACGCTCTTCCCAAGATCCAACGTGCTGCCGCCGCCGACGGCCACCACGATATCGCACTGACCGCCCTGGCACAGGTCTACTACGTGGTCCACCAGATCCGGAGTCGGGTAGGGGACCGCCTCGTCGAAAAGTACAGTGCGTGCCGCGCCGATGTCGTCCACGATGTTATCGGCGATCCGGAGCCTTCGCATGGATGGGCTGCAGACCACCAGCACCCGCGATCCCTCGTCGGCGGCTGCCGCTGATACGTGCCGGACCGCGCCTGGACCGAAGGACACTTGGGTCGGCATGTGATAGCGATATGTGCCGCCGGGGTCAATCACCCAACACCGTCCAAGTGTGCTGATGCCTGGCTCTTGAATCGATCCCTGAGCTCCACCGGCGTATGGGTGACCCTGGGTATTTCGTCCCTGTGCACGATGCTGGCCTTTACAACGATGAGTCGCGGGCCGTCCATGGCATCGGCGTCCCTCAGGGCGCCGTCGAGGGCTTCGACGTTTTCCACGGAGGCGACGTGACGGTAGCCTGCAGCCTCTCCGATGGCGGCGAGTGACACCTCGGAGCTGATGGTTGGCTGGCCGCCGGTCGATTCGTACGCCTCGTTGTCGAGGATCAGGTGGATCAGGTTCGATGGAGCCTCGGTCGCTATGAGTGGCAGCGTGCCCAGACTCATGAGAGCGCTACCGTCCCCCTCGATCAGAAACACGCGCGCCTCGGGAAACATCAGACTGACACCCAGTCCCAGTGACGAGGCGAGCCCCATCGACCCGATCAAGTAGAGATTTCCGGGACGGTCTCGAATGGTAAATAGCTCTCTGGATATCATCCCCGTCGTGCTGAGGACAAGATCCCCGTCGCCCAAGTACTCGATCAGCTTCTCAATAGCTACGTATCGCTCAATCATTTCAGCACCCCGGCCCTGACCATGAGGGCTCCGGGTATCTGCTGGTCGTCGATTTCAGATAGCAGGCGGTCCAGCGGGCCTTCGAGGTCGTCGGGCTCCAAAACCTCGCAGGGTATGCCGAGCAGATCGAAAATATCGGTCGATTTTGCCCCCATTACCCAGTGCTCGGGGGCGTCGTTCGGCGGCCCCCCGTAGCCTCTCCAGCCCACTACAAGTAGTGCTGGGACCTTGTAGATCAGGCTGAACGACGTCAGCGGATTGACGATGTTGCCGATCCCCGAATTCTGCATGATGACGCCGCCCTTGCGTCCGCCGAAATATGCGGCACTGGCCACACCCAGCGCCACGTCTTCCCTGACGGCCGGTACGAATCGAATGTCGGGGTCGTTCAGCATCGACTTATAGGCGGTGCCGAAGGTTGAGTCCGGCACGCCAGCGAAGAAGTCGTATCCACGTGATTTCAGTGCCCTCCAGAACTGTTCTGCATCAATGCTCATTCGGTCACACTCCCAGCGACATCATGTTAATCTCGGCTTCGGCGGTCTCAACGTCCAGGAGGGTGTGGATCTCTCGCCAACCCTTGTTGACCTCGAGGCCGTGCACCGGGAAGCCGCGGTCTATCAGCTCCTGGAGAATGTCTGTCACATCCGCACGTCTAAATGAAACTGCCTCGTGAAACGGGCCCTCCACCGCATGAAGGCCCTCCTCGTATACCTCTCGCAGTGCCCTCGCCCCTTCCTGCGACAGGTAGGCCATGCCGATGAACTCGAAGTCGGCCCTCTCCGGCTCGATATCCTTGCCCACGCGCACCAGTTCAGCTACGGGCTCCTGGCGCAGGCTGCGGAGCTGGCTGTCGAAGCTCTTTCGGATCACAACCATGTTCAGCTTCTTATCGATGTTGTGCTTGTGATAAGTATAGGAGTTGTCAATCCCAAGCACTATGTCCTTGCCACTGCGGACCAGACGGCTCAGAATCTCGTGGTCGAACAGGATGTCCGAGAAGACCATGGCGAATCCTTGGTCCATCTGCTCGCCGGCCTGCATGAGCGAGTGCAGAACGTGGGTCTCGTCGTAGGCAGGATTGTCGCGCAGGGACAGGTTATCGTCGCTGGCGTAGGTGTCGAATTGGCCTCCCTCGTGGCCGCGCACGATGACCGCGCGTTTCAGTCCGGCCTTGCGGATAGACTCGAGTTGATGGTCGAGTATTGGCTTGCCTGCGACCTGGATCAGCGACTTCGGCCCCTCGGGGAACACGTCGTTCCGTCCCGCTGCGGGTATGATAACCGGCAGCCGCAGTGTTTCGCTGCGCTCCCTATCCGTGGCGGTAATCTGGTCGTGGCCGACTACAGAAAATATCTCCTTAGTCGAGGTCGACAACTCGTCTGCCTGCAGGCTGTTTCCAGTCTCGAGGATGCTGCTCACAACACTAGTCATGGCCTTGTGGGAAGAGCGCAGCTGTTGGTTGGCGTGGATGATGATGTTGAACCCCATCGCCGCCAGCTCGCGGTCGGAGTGATGGTTGTACGTGGTTGGCACTGCCACGAGGATGGGCCGCCGGCCCATTTTTTCGCATAGCGAGTCATATCCGGCCACGAACTCGAACAGGTCGTCGGGGTCCCTTCGGTTTGAGTGGATCATGATACCGTCCGTGCCCGCGTCGATGTACAGCTCCGCGCGGTGGCGTGCATCGGCCAGACCGGTGCCCGCAATCAGGCTCTCCAGCCTCGCGATGATCATGAAGTCCTCGGTCAGCGCCACGCGCTTGCCCGCTGCAATCTTGCCGGCGAACTTGACCGGGTCCTCAAGCACTTGCGAGGCGGTGGCATCGAGGCTATTGCGCTTCGGGAACACCTTGTCCTCGATTATCACTGCAGAGACGCCCTTGCGCTCCAGGTGCTGGACAAAATACTCGAACTGTGGGATCTCGCCCCCGGTGTCGCCGTCGACGATCATGGGCTTCGAGGTGACGTGCAGTATCTCGTCGATCGTGTGCAACCTGGACTCGTTCCCGATGATTGAGGCGTCCGGCAGCCCTTTGGTGGCAGAGTCGGTCAGGCT
>CAJWER010000259.1 GCA_913030785.1 uncultured Chloroflexota bacterium
AGCTCGGCCAGCGCGTCCTTGACCGCCTTCACGGCGTCGTCATCCATCCACTGCGTCCATGAGTCCTCGAAGTTCTCGAGGTAGTACTTGGCCGTGGCGATTTTGTCTGCCGAGACATCGACCTCGTTTTCCAGGGCCCAGGCAGCGGTCTTGCTGATGGGGGATATGCCGACCATCATCTTCTCAAGCATGGCGACAACATCCGGAGTCGATTCTCTCAGGCCGCTGTTGATCCCCTTGTTAATCGGAAGGGACTCGTACGCACATGCTTCCGCAGGTGTGTAACTTGCGTCGGCCTGACCTTTGATGACCTCATCCCAGCACGCTGCGGTGTAGGTAGGTTCTTGGACAATTGTCCAGTCGTAAGAACCGTACAGTGAGGTCGGCGCCCAGTAGTACCCGAAGGTTGGGGTTTTGGCGATCTGCGGGCCTTGAAGTCCTGCGTCCATCGCACCGGTGCTACCGAGCGTGATGATGTTGTAGAACTCGTCCAGGCCGTATGCCTGGAACTTGGCGCGGTTGATCTCGGCGCACTGCCACCCTATCGGGCAATTGATGAACTGCCCTTTGCTGGCGTCCTCCGGGTCTTCGACCAATTCCCAGTGTTTCTTCATGTCCTCTACGGTCTTGATGTTGTACTCATCCGCCGTGTACTTGGGGACGATGAAGAACTGGGGGCCACCTTCATACGTCGGGCCCAGATTGACGTAACTGCCTTTGGCGATCTGCTCGTTGTAGTTGTCGATGAAGTTTTGCTGCCACATCTCCAAGGTCACATCAATGTCGCCCTCGGCGAGCGCTACCTGCATGAGGGGGGTGGTCAGCTCCACGGTCTCCACCGGATAGCCGTAGCCGTTCTCGACGACGAACTTGAAGATAGCGGTATTGATCCACAGTGACTCGAACGATTGGTCTGAGACCCTGATGGTGGGCTTTACATCTGGTTCCGACGAGCAGGCGGCAAAAAGGACCATCGCTGACATGGCTGCCAGCAAAAGCAGAAATGGATTCAAACGACTAATCTTTGTCCCCATGTGAAATCAACCTCCGTTCATCACGATCATGCTTCGAGTTGCAGTTTTTCTTTCTAAATTAGGTTAGAAAAAAGTTCTGACCAGGTGCCTGAGGTTTTTTACTCTATTCGCCTGATTCTGTCTACCTAGGCCCTGCTGAAGGATTAGGTATCAGGCAGGCTACTCAGTGGGCCTGGCCCGCTGTCGAGACTTGGCCAAGCCCTGGGTGATGCGGTCCAAAATGATGGCCATGATCACGATGCCGATACCCCCTATGAGGCCGCGGCCAACATCCAGCCGCGCGATGCCGTTGAGGACCTCGACGCCCAAGCCTCTGGCTCCGATAATTGCGGCGATAACCACCATGGCCAGGGCCATCATGATCGTCTGGTTTAAGCCGGCCATGATCGTGGGCATCGCCAAGGGGATCTGCACCTTGAATAGCAGCTGATTGGGCGTGGTGCCGAAGGCCTGCGCCGCCTCGATGACGCTAGCGTCCACCAGCCGGATCCCCAGATTGGTCAACCGGATGATAGGCGGCACGGCGTAGATGACCGTCGCTATGATCGCCGGCACCTTCCCCAGGCCGAAGAGCATCAGCACCGGGATGAGGTATACAAAACTAGGCATGGTCTGCATCAGATCCAAGACCGGCCGCTGAATAGCGTCGTAGCGATCGCTCCTCGCAGCTAGGACCCCTGCGGGAACCCCCAGAATCACCGACAGCAAGGTCGCGACAGTGAGCAGCGCCAGGGTGGTTATGGCCAGGTCATAGATCCCCAGAACAGCGAGCATCAGCATCAGTACCAGCGCTACCGCGGAGAAGGTGCGCCCTACTATCCGGTACGCGATGAGTGCTACTACGCCAAGCACCAGCCACCAGGGCAGACTCAGTAACCATTTCTCCAAAGGAACGAGCAGGTATCTGAGCAGTCCAATGTTGATGGCGGTGAAAAAGGGATCCCCGTGCACCACCAACCAGTCCACCGTATCGTTCACCCCGTGCGAGACCGTGGCGCCTACACCAACACTCTCGGGGACGTCCGCGATCCCCTCGAGGGGAACTACACTGGCGATGAGCAGCAAAACCAAGATAAGCAAGATCCATTTAGGCATGGATTTCAGAGCGTTCAGCGGCCTGGGCAACTCCCGCCTCGAGCCTGGTGGCTGAGCAGTAGAGCCTCGAGCGGCCATCGTCTCATCCGAAGAGGATAGAGTCCCTGGGGTTTCCCCGGGATCAATCGACTCTCTGTCGGGAGTACTAGCCATAGCAGGAATTTCCTCTTTCCGCATTAGACTCTGCTAAAGAGCCCCTTCCCCGTTCCATCGCTGCCGGCGCCTGAGCAAATTGGTTCACCGAGACGTCACGACAAACCCGAATCACTTCTTGGTCGCCGCCGGTCCCGCGCCGCCTCCATCATCGGCTGGTGCCGCCACGGTGCTGACGGCCATGCTGGAGAGAACGGCGGACCGATGGACCTCTCCCTGCAGGCAACCCTGTTCATCCACCACGGCAATAGGGTGGTCATACTGTGCTGACAGGGGCGCCAGTTCCTCCACCAGGGTCGCTGGCGCCACCCTCGGGCAGTCGGTGTCCATCGCGCCCGACATCGTCGTTGCGCCTCGTTCCAGCGCCTCAGTCGCTTCATGTAGGCTCAGATCTCCCACAAGCTCACGGTTGTGGCCCAGGACAAAGACGTGGTCCGTATTGTTGCTCTCCATGACGTGGACCGCCTCCTGCGGCCCTTGCCACTCGTACACCACGCTCTCGGCCTCCTGCATGATGCTCGCCGCGCCCAGGACCTTGGCCTTGGTCACATCCCGCACAAACTCGCCCACGTAGGCGTCGGCAGGGTGCGTGACTATCTCTTCAGGCGTCCCAAGCTGGATGATCTCCCCGTCACGCATGATGGCGATGCGGTCCCCGAGCTTGAGCGCCTCATTGAGGTCATGGGTGATAAAGACGATGGTCTTCTTGAGCTGCCCCTGGAGGGCGATCAACTCGTCCTGCATCTCCCTGCGGATCAGCGGGTCCAGGCCGCTGAAGGGCTCATCCATGAGCAGGATCTCCGGGTCGAGCACCAGGGCCCGACCGATGCCGACACGCTGCTGCATACCTCCACTGAGCTCGTCGGGGTAGGCCCCTGCCCAGGACTCCAGGCCAACTCGTTTGAGTTGTTCCATGGCCATGGTGCTCCGCTCCGCCCTCTTGATCCCCTGCACCTCCAGGCCGTAGCCCACGTTCTCCAGCACCGTCCTGTGGGGCAAGAGCCCATAGTGCTGAAAGATCATGCCCATTTTCTTCCGGCGCAGTTGGATGAGCTGCTTGGCATCGTAGATGACGATGTCCTCTCCATCGATAAAGATGGAGCCCTCCGTGGGGTCTACGAGCCGTATGAGGCAACGGACCAGCGTCGACTTGCCCGAGCCGGAAAGGCCCATCACGACGAACACCTCGCCGACGCCGACATCGAAGGAGATGTCTTTGATGGCGATGACGTGGCCCGTGCGCTCCAGAATCTCTCCTTTGGAGTTCTGCTGCACGCGCTCTTCGTCTACGATGCGCGCCGCGTCGGGCCCAAAGACCTTCCAGAGGCCTCGAACGCTCATGCGACTCGTATCGAGGTCGGTCGCAACCATCTATGGCTCCCTCTTATTCATCCGCTTTGGACTTCGTTGCAAGGTGTCCAGGTACTTGCGGACCCCTGGAAGTGTGTCCAAATATCTTCCATAGGCCCCGGACACTAAGCTTCGGTGCGCCGGCTGTCGCCATGCTGCTCTCCTCGTTTGCGCTGCTCCAGACCCGCGCTGTTGACTCTTGATCTAGCGCATGGCACAGCTTGACCGCTCCCAAATCGTCATCGCTCATAAGAAGCGTGGCTGGTACGGGGTGGCACGGGATCAAAAACGTGGGAACTCACGAATAATACGACTCCCTGAGTAGACCTGACCCATCTAACGCTGCGGAGTTGGCCGTTTTACCTCGGTTTGGCTTGCAGCGGGTGATTCCATCAGAGAGTTCGGGCCACCCTACGCACGTCTATGCGAGGTGTCAACCTGCTGATTTCGTCACAGACAGAGGAGATCGGGGTGTATTGTGGCCATCCGCGATGCTTGGCACCCCACGCGCTCGCATCCGGGTTCCAGCGGCTGGGCCCTCCCGCATCAGGGCCGCGGCCGGGGTCCGTGCGCGCCAGGCCATCACCAGCCAGGTCGCGAACCCGATCCGAGGGATCCATGGGGCGACGACGAGACGCACGCGAAGCCACTTTCGTA
>CAJWER010000260.1 GCA_913030785.1 uncultured Chloroflexota bacterium
TCTTCATGCAGGCAGGGTTCGCCTTCCTCGGAGCAGGGCTCATCAGGTCCAAGAGCACCGTCAACTACATGACCAAGAGCTTCCTCGACTTTTGCATCGCCGCCCTCTCATTCTGGGCCTTCGGGTTCGCCCTCATGTTCGGCGGCTCGGCCGCAGCCAGTGGACTGACCGAGGGGAATTCCTTCATCGGCCTATCCGGCTTCTTCCTCACCGGCGCTGCGGAGGCCGACGACACAGCCATGCTCTGGATATTCCAAATGGTATTCGCGGGCACCGCGGCAACCATCGTCGCTGGTGCAATGGCTGAGCGGACTCAGATCAACGCATACCTGGCTTACAGCTTCATCGTGGGTGCGATAATTTACCCCGTCTACGGCCACTGGGTCTGGGGCGATGGATGGCTGAGCAACCTGTCCTTGGGCCAGGGGGCCGTCGACTTCGCCGGCTCCGGGGTCGTCCACGCCGTGGGAGGAATGGTAGCCCTTGCAGGAGCTGCAATGGTGGGTCCACGCATCGGAAAATTCAATCCCGACGGCACACCCAACGACATTCCCGGACACAACATGCCCTACGTCCTCCTGGGGACATTCATCCTCTTCTTCGGATGGTTCGGCTTCAACGCAGGCAGCACCCTGTCGGGGACAGACCTGCGGATAGCGACCATTGCCACCAACACGCTGCTGGCCGGCGCAACCGGTGCAGTGGTGGCTATGTACATCCAAATGTCGATCACTGGGAAGGCCGACCTTGCCATGTCATGCAATGGCGCATTGGCTGGGCTCGTAGGGATCACCGCGCCATGTGCCTTCGTCGCGCCGTGGGCAGCTGTCGTAATCGGCGGAGTGTCCGCCCCGGTCATGATGCTGAGCATGCGTTTCGTCGAACGCAACCTGAAGATCGACGACCCGGTCGGCGCGGCATCCGTCCACGGGACTACTGGATTGTGGGGCCTGCTGGCGGTCGGTATTTTCGCCAACGGCACCTATCAAGACGTCAGCGGCCTGGTTGATGGTAACGCTGAGCAGATCGTAGCCCAGCTCATCAGCATCGCCACGGTCGTCGTCTGGGGGCTCTTCACGGGGCTCGCACTCTTCTGGGGCATCAAGCGTTTCATCGGGCTGCGCGCCTCCACCGAAGAAGAGTTGGAAGGGCTGGACGGTCCGGAACATGGTGTCTCGGCATACCCTGAGCTCCCCAAAGTGAGCGACGCCCTGGCACTAGGTAACCCCAGCGCCGGCGACTGAGGTAGCTGGGCTTCTGTAACAAAGATTTAACATCCCGGCAACACCGGCGAAACATCAGCGGTCCAGAATGTGACGCACGTAACAAGCGGTAATTAGGATCGTCCCAATATCAGGAGGTGCTCGTAGCATGGAAGCGATACTCGGCGGTGTTGCATTCGTAGGGCTATTCGCTTTCTGGGTCATCTTGCCTGGCAAGTTGAGAAAGAGCCGGAAATAGTAGTCCCGCCCCTTCGGGTCCTACGCGCTCTTTGGGCCCGAGCTTTAGGCCCGTTCGATTCCTGCGCGCCGGGTATACAGCGGCGCGCAGCCCCTCGTCCCGCTACGAAGACGCCGTCTTACAGCCCCCTCGTACTATCGGTCCTCGCGCGACACCGCGCGTGGACCTACAAAGCAGGTGGACCGCAAGATGATGGAGCGAGACCACGAAGCAGTCGAGTACGTCCTCAGGACGGCTCAAGAGAACGACGTCAAGTTCGTCCGGCTCTGGTTCACCGACATCCTTGGTGGTCTGAAG
Source organism: uncultured Chloroflexota bacterium (assembly GCA_913030785.1). Lineage (GTDB taxonomy): Bacteria > Chloroflexota > Dehalococcoidia > Lucifugimonadales > CAJWER01 > CAJWER01. The sequence continues at coordinate 1,759 of CAJWER010000260.1, forward strand.
GGTGTGGCGGTGACCATGGAGGAGCTGGAGTCTGCCATGACACGGGGCATGGGCTTCGATGGCTCCTCCATCGAAGGCTTCGCGCGCTCCGAAGAGAGCGACATGTATGCTCTCCCCGATCCATCCACCTTCAGCATCCTGCCATGGCGGCCGCGCACAAATGCGGTCGCGCGCATGTTCTGCGACATCATTACACCCGACGGCCTCCCTTTCGAAGGCGACCCACGCGCCGTGCTCCGCCGGAACCTTGAGCGGGCGGCTGAGATGGGATTTACATATTATGTCGCGCCGGAGATCGAGTTCTTCTACTTCAAGGACTCCGAAAGCACGACCCCTCTCGATGAAAGTGGCTACTTCGACCAGGATCCCCAGGACCTGGCGACCGACCTGAGGCGCGAGACCGTCCTGACCCTGGAGGAGCTTGGCATTCCGGTCGAGTCCAGCCACCATGAGGTCGCCCCCAGCCAGCACGAGATCGACCTGCGCCACACAGATGCCCTGACCATGGCGGACACCGTGATGACATACCGCGTGGTGGTCAAGGAGATCGCGATGCGGCACGGGTACTACGCCTCGTTCATGCCCAAACCGATCTACGGTGTCAACGGCAGCGGTATGCACACCCACCAGTCCCTGTTCCAGGGCAATCGCAACGCATTCCACGATGCCAGTGACCCCGACAGGCTCTCAGGTGTGGCCCGCTCCTTCATTGCGGGGTTGCTGCACCACTCACGCGAGATTACATCAGTCACGAATCAATGGGTCAACTCGTACAAGCGGCTAGTCCAGAGCCCTGACGAGCCCCTCGGATACGAGGCACCACTATACGTGTCCTGGGCGATGGTGAACCGCTCAGACCTGGTGAGGGTCCCGTCATACATGCCTGGCAGGGAAGAGTCACGGCGCATCGAGTACAGGGCGCCAGACCCGGCTTGCAACCCCTACCTGGCATTCAGCGTGATGCTCGCGGCAGGCCTGGAGGGTATCGAGAAGGGATACGATCTGCCGGACCCGGCCTCAGCCAATCTTTACAGGAGCACCGAGGAGGAGCGGCGGGACCTGGGAGTCCAGACCCTGCCAGCCAGCCTGTGGGAAGCGATCTCGCTCACAGAGGAAAGCGACCTGGTCCGCAAGACCCTCGGCGACCACGTGTTCCGCAGCTTCATCCAGAACAAGAAGATCGAGTGGGACCGATATCGGTCACAGGTCACAGACTACGAAATCCTTAGGTATCTACCCCTGCTATAAGGCGCTGCGCGCGCTGTATTGGGCGGGGCGAGACATGCCCGACAACTACGGGAGGTACCCACTCAATGACGAAACAAGCGAGTATTCAATAACAAAAACACGCCCTTCCCGGTAGGAAGAGCGTGCGTAAAAAGAAGCAAAATTTTTGCGGGGAGGGTGGAGCTCATCTCACACGCCCACCAGTTCATTTTCACCCTGGTAATTCGTGGCGAAGATGACCAGAAAAGTCTCCCCTTGACCAGTTAGCCCGAAAACGACAGTCGCTCGGAAGCTACGCTGAAACGGGCTCGCGTTCCCTATCGATGGCCCCCTCAGTCAGCCCGATGCCAACATCGTCCGGGCCCTTCAGGTCCTTCATAAAACCGCACTGCAGGCACATCTCGTACCAGCCAAACGTGTCCCTTTCGCGGATGATATCTCCAGCAGAGCATCTTGGGCAGGCTTTGAACGAGACCTTTGTCTTTCTCCAATTCGACGATTGATTCCGTAACTTACGCACCCACAGTATCTACCTGGCACATGCAGTCGGCGTGAACAGATCGCGACCGGCCATGAAGAACGTGTGAAAGAACGAACCGACGGCCTCAGGCGCTCTGTCGTTCCGAAAGCAGCGACTCGATCAGCGCCACTAGATCCCACGGGTTAAACGGCTTAGCCATGAAATTGGCCCCCACATGACCGTACTGGCTAACAACCTCCTGGCGGTCCAGGGCCGAGATCACGACCCAGGCAGGGGCTCCCTCAGCCCGACTACCCTGCTTCAGCCGATTCAGGACCACGGCACCAAGGTTGTCGGGAAGTCCCAGGTCCAGCACCACAGCATCGGGAGACTCGCTCTCGATGCTTCGCAATGCGTCCTTGCCGGTGGAGACCGCGATGATATCGAACCCGGCTGAGGAGAGAGAGCCTGAGCATTCGGCTCACTGCTGTGTCATCCTCGACTATCAACACTCCTGGGCGTCGCGGGGACGTTCTGCTGATCACCGAATACTCCTGAAATACACACCGCGAAGTTTTCGGGCGGCTGATGGGGTGGTTAAGAGGCGATCATCGCCGAGATGGATCGCTGGGGCCGTGGTTACCCCGCATGGTACGGGCCTAATGTTACCCATCGAGGCATGACGCCGGTGTAAACCAAAGCAGCGGCGGCGTGCAGATACCGTGAAAAACCGCGGCGCTGCGGCGCTGCGCGCGCTCTGTTGGGCAGAGAATTGGACATGCCAGTGGGCAAGTCCAATTTGGGGTGTGGG
>CAJWER010000261.1 GCA_913030785.1 uncultured Chloroflexota bacterium
TCGTCGTGGTTGCCCTGCTCGACGATACGGCCCTGGTCCATGACCACTATGCGGCTGGCGTTGCGGATCGTGGATAGGCGGTGGGCGATGACAACGGCCGTGCGGTCGCGAAGGAGCTTGGTGAGCGCGGTCTGGATTACCCGCTCCGTCTGGGTGTCGATGTTGGCCGTGGCCTCGTCCAGGATCAGGATCTGCGGGTCTGCAGTCAGGGCCCGCGCGAAGGAAATTAGCTGGCGCTGGCCTATACTCAGGTTCGCGCCGCGCTCCTGAAGCTCCGTGTCGTAGCCGTCCTCCATCTCTGAAATGAAGTCATGGGCCCCCACCGCCTTCGCCGCGTTCATCACCTGGGCGTCCGTTGCATCGACGCGGTTGTATCGGATGTTTTCGCTCACCGTGCCCGAGAACAGATGAGGCTCTTGGGGCACCAGCGCTATCCGGCGAGACAGGGCGTCGCGGGACATTTTGCGGATGTCGCGCCCGTCGACCGACACACGCCCTTCCACCACGTCGTAGAGTCGCAACAATAGCGCGGCCATCGTAGTCTTGCCCGCGCCGGAGGGGCCGACCATCGCTATGGTTTCGCCGGGCTCGATCTCCAGGTCCACGTCCTGGAGTACGATCGGACCCCCATCATACTGGAACCTTTCCACCTGGTAGCGGACCCGGCCCTCCGCCGCGGGCGGCTCGTCCGCCGCGTCGTCGGCCTCCGGGCTCACGTCCAGCAGCTCGAAGATACGGTCCGCGGCGACCATCGCCTTTTGTAGCTGCTCGAACTGGCTGGTCATCTGTTGCACGGGCTCGAACAGCCGCTCGACGTACAGTGCGAAAGCAATGACGACGCCTATCTGCAGTGTTGCATCAAGCACCATGCCGCCTCCGACTATGACGATCAGCGCCAGCGCCACCGCCGTTAGCCCCTCGACCGTCGGCATCAGTCCGGCGACGTAGCGGTTGGCCCACAGGTTGGCGTCCAAGTGCGCCTGGTTAGCCTCGTCGAATCCGTCGATGTTCCACTGCTGACGGCTGAAGCTCTGGACGACGCGGACGCCCGAGATGTTCTCCTGTATCTGGGAGTTCACGTCAGCTATTGCCTGCCTGACCCGCTGGTACGGGACGCGGGCCAGTCGCTGCCAGACCGCCATGGCCGGCACCATCGCCACCACGATTGCCACCGTGATGGCTGCCAGGGGCACGCTGAGGAAGAACATGGCAACGACGATACCCAGGGCGCCGATTAGGTTTGCCAGGCTGATGATCAGGATGAACGTCAGCTCCTGGAGGTGCTGCACGTCGTTCTGGATGCGGGACATGACCTTGCCCGTCTGATTGTGGTCGAAAAAGGCCATCGGCAGCCGCTGGAAGTGGGCGAATATCTCGACCCTCACCGCGTATATCATCTCTTGGCCGACCAGCACGAGCGCCAGCTTGTGGATGTACCCCGTGACGAGCTGCGCCAGCGCCACGCCAATGAATAGCGCCACCACCGGCGCGAGTGCGGAGAGATCGAGGGAGTCGGACGCGATGTGGTCGTCGATGGCCAGCCGGACAGTCCACGGCATGGCCACGATGGTGACACTGTACGCCAGCATCGACACGACGGCGATGCTGAGCAGGCGCCGGTGGGGCGTAAGGTAGCCGATCAGGCGCACCAGCAGCGATACGTACCGAAGCGACCTGATCTCGGCCTCGTTCAGCTTCGGGGCGCTGGCGCCCTTTGGGTCAGTCCGTTGTTCAGTTGCTGCCAACAGCGCTCACCTTGCCAAGAAAGAATAAGAAAAACATTAGGTTTTCTGAGGGACACCCTCAGGTTCCCGGCAATGGGGCTCCGCCCCTCTGCACACCCGGCTGAGCAACAACCGGAGATAGTCAGAAACCCGGCTCCACTCCAAGATGCGTGCGCAGCACCCGGTCTGCTTCCTCTCCCTCAGGGAGGGGATTGAGGTGAGGGTGAATCCGAGGCCCGCGGAAATTCCCCGAAGTTGGATTGCAGGTATTAACGACACACCAAGTTGCCGTGTCCGCCAACCCGTTGTCATGCTGAGGAGGCACCCGACGAAGTATCTGAGGTGGGGACTCGTACCTCTTTCGCCATCGAGGCAGGACCCCACCACCCCAGACCCTTCGCATCCGCTCAGGGTGACATGTTCCGGGTTGCGTCGACTCATGACGCAACTGGCGCCAACACGGCCGATTCTAGCCTCCACTTATCGATCGCGGCGCCTCTTGGTCTAGTGCATGTACGTCCTCCGCTGTTGATAGCTGTAGCTCGTGGATGCGGGAGTAAAGACCTCCGGCGGCCAGCAGCTCCTCATGGGTGCCACGCTCCACGATCTCACCGCCGTCGAATACCAGGATGAAGTCGGCCTTCCTGACCGTGGACAGGCGGTGTGCGATCACCAGCGTCGTTCTGCACTGAATCACCTCGTCCATCGCCGCCTGAATCCGGGACTCGGTGCCCACGTCCACGCTGGAGGTCGAGTCGTCCAGGATCAGGATGGGCGGGTCGAGCAATAAGGTTCTGGCGATGGCCAGCCGCTGCCGCTGCCCGCCGGACAGCGTAATGCCTCGCTCCCCGACCTGGGTGTCGTAGCCCTCCGGCAGCCCGGAAATGAAGTCGTGGAGCTGTGCGACCTTCGCCGCCTGGACGATGTCCTCCATGGTTGCGCCGTCCGCACCGTAGGCCAGGTTGTCGCGTATCGTCGCCGAGAATGCGAAGACATCCTGGAGCACGATGCCGACGTTGCTCCTCAGCGACTCCAGAGTTACGTCGCGAATGTCTGTGCCGTCGACGCTGATCCGGCCGGATGTCGCCTCGTAGAAGCGTGGTATGAGGTGCACGATGGTGCTCTTGCCGGAGCCCGGCCCGCCGAGAATCGCCACCGTCTGCCCAGGCTCGACGGCGAAGTCCACCCCGCTTACCGCAGCCCCGTGCCCGTCGTATGTGAATGACACGTCCTCGAACTGTATGCGGCCCCGTACGCTCGCCAGCGTGCCCGCATTGGGCTTCTCGACTACCGGTGATTCGGCGTCGATGACGGCGAATAGGCGCTCGCCGGCCGCGTAGGCCCGAGAGAAGACCTGGACCCTCCAGCCAAGCATCTGGACGGGCATCGCCAGCATGCCCATGTACAGGATGAAGGCCGCCATGTCGCCGGGTGTGAGCCGGTCGAGCTGCACCTCACGCGCCCCGAACATCAGTATCGCGGCGGTGGCCCCTGCCAAAAGGAATCCCATGGAAGACCCACGAGACACAAATATCTTGCCCGCCATCCTGAAGTCTTCCTGGATGGTCCTGGCCCTGCGAGCGAATTTATCGAACTCGTATTCCCTTGCGCCAAAGGCCTTCACCACCCGCATGCCTGTCAGGTTCTCGTGCACGACGGCGTTCATCCGTCCCATCACCGTGTGCATCCGCGCGAATATGGGGTTTAGACGCATGACCATCGTGATGCTGGGCCAGATTATCACCGGCAGGAACGCCAGGCAGATCAGGCCCAGGCGCCAGTTCGTGTCCAGCATCAGGTACACCGTCATGATGAACGTCGTCGCCATACCCAGAGACTGGATGAGCCCGAAGCCGATGTATAGGCGCATTGCTTCGACGTCGACGGTGGCCCGCGACATCAGATCGCCCGTCTTCTGTGTGTCGTAGAACCCGAAACTGAGCCCCTGTAGCTTGGTGAAGAAGTCGCGACGCAGATCGTATGCCACCCTGTGGGACACCGCCTCGCCTAGGTAGAGGCTCAGGTAGCCGAGGACGGACCTGCCGACCGCCGCCGCCAGTATCAGCCCGGCTACCACGAGTAGCTGGCGTTCGAGGCCGCTGCTCAACGCCTCGTCGATCGCCGACCCCAGGAGCCGCGGAATGATGGTGCGCGGGAATACACCCACGGTGGTCGTTAGGCACGCGGCGATGAACAGCGCCTTGTGGCGCCATGCATATCCGGTGATCCGCGATAGGGTCATCATCTCAAACGTTCTGCTCCGTTTTCAGCCCCTAATCAAAAGAGCCTCCCGGCTGGGAGACTCTTGAACGATGACCTGAGTTAGCAGTGGCGTGGGGCATATCTTGCCATTTAAACCACATAACATCACCTGCTTTCCATTGTAGCCAATGATAGTTACCCATACTTAGAAATTGTCCCCAAGACCAGTCTTCCAAAGCAACAAATAATCTTGATCTAGTATTATCAGTGTTGACTTGATCAATTGAAGTAACTTTGTTTCTATCAAAATTATCATGACATATTG
>CAJWER010000262.1 GCA_913030785.1 uncultured Chloroflexota bacterium
GAGTGGGCCCGGCTGTGGCCGGAAGAATCGTCCGGGTGAGACTGGACCGTGGGCCGTTGACCGAGGCTGGTGACCTCCTGTCCGTTCCCGGCGTGGGACCGGCGACACTCGCCAGGATTACGCCCTATCTCGAGTTGCCGGCCCGAGCCGGGGTCCGCGGGTCCTCCCGGCTCCGTCCCGAGCCTTCCCGCCCGACCCTCAGGCGGGACAGCAACGCAGCGCTCGGTAGTCCACCTAGGCTCGACGTCAATCGGGCGACCCGCGAGGAACTGGAGCGACTTCCAGGGGTCGGTCCGGTGATGGCCGAACGTATCCTGACGCTGCGAAAGGAACTGGGAAAGTTTACGGGGTTGGACGAGCTTCGATCTGTTCGTGGAATCGGATCGGCCACGATCGAGCGCCTCCGACCCGTCTTGGGGATTGGGCCTTAGGTTATTTTTCTTGCCCGCCGGGGGCACCCGATTCTAACTTTGGCGTTAGAGATACAAACGTTTCCACCTGATTCTGCCCTGCGGAGGGCCTCAGCGATGGCCACGAACGTCGCAGAAGTTCGCCTTGGTGACCTTTTCGTTCGAGAAGGCCTCATCGATGCCAACCAACTCAAGGGCGCCCTCCAAGACGCCAAGGAGGGTGGCACGAGGGTAGGGTACTCTCTAGTCAAGCTCGGGTTCGTGGGCGAAAACGAGCTGACTCGGATGCTCTCCAAGCAGTACCGCCTTCCCGCGGTCGACCTCGAGAAGGTCGATGTCGATGCCAAGATTCTTAAGCTCATCGACGGCGACATGGCGTACAAACACCTCGTGCTCCCGCTGCGCAGGGTCGGCCGAACGTTGACGGTGGCCATGGCCAACCCGTCCGAGATGGAAGCCATCGATGTCCTACGGTTCAAGACCCGGTACGACATCGAGCCGGTCATCGTCGGAGAGTACACCCTACGCAAGCACCTCGAACGGTACTACGGCGTTTCGGAAGAAGCGGTCGACGATCTTCTCGGTGATTTTCTCGGTGATTTTCTGGAAGAGGATCTCGAGTTCGTCGAAGAAGAGGACGAAGAGGACAACGTTGCCGCCCTTCAAGCGGAGGTTGACGCGGCCCCGGTGGTCAAATTCATCAACGGCCTGCTCACCGATGCGGTCCGCAAGGGTGTCTCGGACATCCATATCGAGCCGTACGAAAAGGAGATTCGGGTGCGGTATCGGATGGACGGAAACTTGTATGAGGTCATGAAACCGCCGATGAAGATGAAGGCGGCCTTGGTGTCCCGGATCAAGATTCTTTCCGATTTGAACATCGCAGAGCGCAGGGTCCCTCAAGACGGGCGTATCAAGCTCCGCATGAAACGGAAGGTGGTCGACTTCCGCGTCTCTACCCTTCCGGTGATTTTCGGCGAGAAGATCGTGATGCGCCTGATCGATAGCACGACCGAACCACTACGGTTGGCGGACCTCGGCTACGACCCCGCTTGTGCGAAGCTTTTCGAGCAGGCGCTGCGGCGTGAGCCGATGGCCTGTATCTTTGAGGGCCTGTGCTGTCTCCTGTTCACAGCTCATATTTATCTCCTGCAACTACTTGCAACTGCAAGTTAGCAGTACAACCAACTCATGTCAACAACAGATTTTAGAGATATGCAAAAAGTTGGCACACTGCCGCAGAAAAGGCTTGGTTGACTGTTTTTTGGAGCGACTGTACACTCGGGCCACTTCCACCTCATTCTGACTGAGGCCTTGACGTGAGCGACGCAAAGACCCTTGAAGAACTATTTCAGGCAGGCCAACTGCTGCATCCCGCTGGCGGAGACCACAGCATTATCGGATTCGCAAACGATCTTCACCGAATGGCCAGCGGCTCCACTAGTGATTCACCAACGGAGCCCTGCTCAGTCCTAGGCCACATACAAAGCCCAAGGCACCTAATCTTCTTGCTGGTGGACGGGCTGGGAATGAACTTCATCGAGAACATGAACAGCGACGCTTTTATTCCAAAACACCTTACAGGCGAGATGAGGTCAGTATTTCCATCAACGACCCCCACAGTACTGACCTCTCTCGCCACGGGGAAGTGGCCAGCCGACCATGCCGTTATGGGGTGGCACACCATGCTGCCGGAAATACAGGGTGTGTCCACAATCATACGATTTCAAAGATGTCCCGATGGCACACAGTTATCAAAGCTTGGTGTGACCCCGGCGCAGGCGTACCCGACGCAATCGCGCATGCCATCGCCCAAAGGCCAGCGCCAGGTAATGCATCTTGTGCCCGAGGAGATCGCAGGGACTGTATACTCCCAGTACTGGTCAGGAGGGACCATGAGCCGGGGCTACAAATCCCTGACTGGTGCGGTCAACCTGATCAATAAGTCCATTGGCAGGGCAAGAGTGCCAACATTCACATACCTGTATATGCCGCAGGTGGACAGGGCGGCACACCAGTACGGCACGACACACGAAAAGACGCTATCGGAATTGGATCAGGTGGATAAGGCAGTGCAGAGGTTGGCGGCATCCCTACCTCCGGACGCGCGTCTTATCATCACAGCCGACCATGGACACCTGGATGCCGAACCGGATTGCCAGTACTTCCTCGGCGCTAATGATGAGATTCTTTCGCTCTGCGTCGGCCCGCCATCTGGTGACGTACGCATGATGTATGTTACCGTCGAAGAGGAGAATATTGAGGCATTCCGAGAGCTTGTGCACTTAACTTACGAAGAAAATTTCTTGGTGATATCGACCAATGAAGCCGAAGATATGAAACTTTTTGGCCCAACACCTTTTTCTCAAGAGGCTCGACGAAGGATTGGAAATCTAATGGTGATATCGACTAGTTCGGCTATGCTAGACTTCCGAGCCGCCTTGGGAGAGAAGTCGGATGGCAAAAAGCCAAAGCTATCGCATCACTCGGGGCTGACGCCAGATGAGATGCGAATTCCTCTGGTGATTGTTTAGCAACTACCGTGCTAGAATCCCTGCGAACAGATATTTAACAGTAGAGGCTTCCAAAAAGGAGCGTATTATGGAAAAGCGCAGACTGGGAAGAACTGAGCACCATAGCACAGTGGTGACCATAGGCACAGCAGGACTTAGCAAGGTTACGCAAGAGGTTGCCGATAGCAGCGTAGAGTTGATGCTGGAGCACGGCGTCAACCACGTAGACATCGCGCCGACCTATGGGGAGGCCATGGAGCGAATGGCCCCGTGGATAAACAAGATTCGCGGCGACGTTTTTCTCGGCTCCAAGACTCGGGCACGTACTAAGTCACAGGCCTGGGACAACATTCATAGCATTATGGACAGACTGGGCGTAGAGTCATTTGACCTGTTCCAGCTTCATTCAGTGGGCCTGATGGATGACCTGGATACGGTTACAGGCCCCGGCGGCGCACTGGAGGCCCTGGTGGAGCTAAAGGAGCAGGGTCTTACGCGTTTCATCGGCATCACGGGTCACGGCCCTGATGTTCCCAAGATACACCTGGAAGCGCTGCGTCGATTCGATTTCGACACCATAATGTTTCCAGTCAGTGCGTCGATATTCAAGAACCCGGACTATAAAGAGAGCGCTTTGGAATTGCTGGCGACTGCCAACGAACGGGACCTCGGCGTTCAGACCATTAAAATGCTGGCCCGCGGTGGCTGGGGCGAACGGGAACGCGATACCTCCACCTGGTACGACCCACATCGCGAGCAGCCAGAAATCGACAAGGCGCTCTGGTGGGTGCTTTCCCAGCCAATGCACACCGCACCCAGCGCCGGTGAGGTAACTCTCTGGCCCAAGGTGTTGGACGCCGCAGAACGATTCAACCCGTTGACGGCGACCCAGCAGGAAGAGGTTATAGCTAGTCAACAGCCTCCGCTTCCCGAGCCTGGTCTGGGAATCTTAGCCGCCGACTAGATACGCCGGATCGGTCGTATGCTCCGAAACATTCTAGTCGTGACTTTCTTGCTTGTCGCTACCATCGGCTTCCTAGTATTGTTGATAGACGATTCGAGGGGCTGCGATACCAGCATATGTTGCACCGATTGCAATGTAATCGCCTTAGCTCGGGTGATCGACGGCGACACGCTGGTTGAGGACAAGAGTTTTCGCAGGGACAAGAGGGTTAGGCTGTACGGCGTCGATACTCCTGAAGTCGGCGAACGCTGCTACGTTGAGGCTACGGACAGGCTCATCGAACTGGCGGGAGAAAGTGTAC
>CAJWER010000263.1 GCA_913030785.1 uncultured Chloroflexota bacterium
CGGTTACTGGTCGTGTTGAGCGCGGACCCGTAGTTGTCTCGGTTGCCTCCGCTGGCTTCCTCACAGCGTTGGCCGTGACCTCGGTTCTCTCTAGTCAGCCCTGGGTTGCTCTGACGGGTCTGACCGTGCGAGGGGCGGGTGCGATCACCTACGGACTGTGTGTCGGACTCCTCCATGCCGTCTTCCGCCTCGGAAGGCGGCGGTCACTTGAACCGTTGGTACACGCCTTCATTGTTACCCACGTGGTCGTTGTTGCGTATGCGCTGCTTCAGGCCTATGGGTTGGATCCGTTGTCGTGGAACGTCGGACTCGACATCTACTACGGCCCCGTCTTTTCCACACTTGGCAATCCGAACTTCTCAGCAGGGTTCGTCGCACTCACCCTGCCCCTGCTGGCCTGGGTTCCATTCGGATCAACCCTCCGACCCGTGGTCAAGGTTGGATCGGGGGCCGTGATTGGCGCATCCGTGGTGGCGTTGGCCTACCTGGGCACATTTCAGGGATATGTGACAGCACTTGTTGCAGTAGGCGTCCTCGCCAACTGGGCGTTGCAAGGACGCAGGAGCAACCGTCCAGTTGCTGTCCTAGTGGTCTTGCCGGTAGCGGTGATTGTTGGTGGCCTACCGATCCTGTTCGATGAGCCCGGAGTTGGTCTTCTTCTGGGTGTCATGGCTCTCCTGGCAGGCTGCGCCAGACTCGCCATCGAGTTGGACCGACCCGTGCCCGCCCTAGACGACGGTGACCGCAAAGGAAATGGGTCTGGTCGGCTGTGGCTGGGCGCCACGCTTTCCATCGGCGTGGTTTCAGGAATCTTCCTTTTCCGGCGGATACTCGACGGTGTCGAAAGCGGCCTCTCCAACCGTGTCGAGTATTGGAAGGTAGCCCTTTCGATTTTCAAGACGAGCCCCATAGTTGGCACCGGCCTTGAGACGTACCCGAACTACTTCACCGCACACCGCTCGATTGAACGGGCCGTCAGCCTGGAGACTTCCCATGCAGATTCACCACACAGCGTCCTACTCGGCATCCTGAGCGGTGGTGGTGTCATCCTGGCCATTGCCTACGTTGGGATCCTTCTCGTAGTCGGCTATTACGGAGTGCAAGCTGTCCGAAGGTCCGAGGCTGAGTCCCGGCTGTATTACGGGGCCGTCTTGGCTGCATGGCTCGGATATCAGATTCAGGCCAGCGTTTCGATTGATGTACCCGGGCTCGTCTTCACGCAGTGGATCCTTGGAGGGGTTCTCCTGGCTGGCGGAGTGAGGAAATCCCTGCCGGTGCTGGAGTTGCCGTGGAGTCAGCGACGACTTGTTGGTAACGGCCAGTGGGTGCTGGGAGCCGGACTCATTGTCGTGTTTCTCCTCGCCCTTGGGCCGCTCTCGGCGCCGCTGCGGGCCGACACGGCCGCCTACCGGGGTCAAGAGGCCAGGATCGAGCGAAACCCAGGGTTGGCCGTCGAGGAGTTCCAGAAGGCGATTGATCTGCAGCCTCGGAACAGCACCTATCTGGAGCGATTGGCAGACCTTCATGAACAGAACCAGATGCACGAGGTCGCCTTCGAAGAGCGCCAGGAGATTGCCCGCCTCAAGCCCGGGAATGCGTTCGCCGCGGTACAGGTTGCCCGGGCAGCAATTCGAATGAACCGATTGGAGGTAGCTGGACAAAGGTTCGAGGAAGCCGTCCGACTGGACCCCCACGGAGCTGGTGTGCTCGTTGAGGCGGCAGGATTCTTCGCCTTGACGGGCAGTGAGGAGCGCGCAAACCAACTACTGGCAACCTTTGAGGCTCTTGGCACGATATCGATATCGGTGGATGGGCCGAATGCGGCGAGGTGGCGGATCGTAAGTGAGATCTATGACCATCTTGGTTACACGGAGGCATCAAAACATGCGTCTCTCTGCGCTGTACCAGGTCAGCCAGGTTGCTGAATCAGCGGCTGGTGGCGAATCGATACCGTTAGTGAGCGATAGGAGCCTTTCATTGTAGAAGGCGGTCATAGCTGCATTTGAAGGCTCAGGGTGGCCCTACAGTGGCAAGGTGCAGATTCGATTCATAGGGCAGATCTGTTTTGTTCTGGAGCACCCGGGTATTGGAGTCGTACTTGATCCTTGGTTAGGCGGACGAGTGTTCAAGAACTCATGAAGAATGACGAGATCGATGATTCGAAAAGAATCAACCAGGTTTCAGTTGGGTCTGAATCAGCCGATCTGAGTCGACGGGTCGTAAGGGGATTCGGCGATGAGTGGTCTCGTTTCACCAACCAAGCGCTGTCAGCTCATGAGTTGCAGGAAATGTTTGAGCTCTACGCGGCGATATTCCCATGGCGAGACCTGCCCAAGGACGCAGTAGGTTTTGACGCCGGTTGTGGGTCCGGGCGCTGGGCTGCCTTTTTTGCGCCAAGAGTAGGTCTGCTTCATTGCATCGATGCCAGCGATGCTGCACTTGAAATTGCACGCCGGACTCTTGTTGAACATCCCAATGTGGTGTTCCACCATCAAGATATTTGTGAACTCGGACTCCCGGACGATAGTTGTGATTTCGGATACTCCCTGGGAGTGCTTCATCACATTCCTGACACTGAGCTTGCTACGGCCACATGCGTGCAGAAGCTCAAGCCTGGAGCACCGTTTCTTGTCTACCTCTACTACGACCTGGATAATCGCGGGCTGCTACAACGCTTGCTACTAGCTGTGGTCACTGCCGTCCGTCATGTAATTGCGCGCCTTCCGCGAAGAATTCGACTACTTGTTGCCGATGTCATAAGCGCTCTCGTCTACTGGCCGTTAGCTCGTTTTGCCAAACTGTTGGAGAAGGCAGGAAGAGATCCGTCTTGGGTTCCCCTGTTCCAGTATCGACGACGATCTTTCTACGTGATGCGAAATGATGCCCTGGACAGGTTCGGTACTCGGTTGGAGAAGCGCTACAGCCGTGACGATGTTCGTCTGCTCCTCGAGACCGCCGGCCTAGAGAATGTTGTATTCGCGGAGGGCCCACCTTGGTGGGTTGCGGTCGGTTGGCGTAGTCAGGGCAGTCGATGAGTCCTCTCGGAGATGATCGTCCCCTCGTGTCTGTCGTGATTCCCATGTTTCAGGCAGCGAGTTGGATCGATAAGACCTTGGCCACGGTGTCTGACCAGACGTATCCGCATTTTGAGATCATTGTGGTGGACGATGGATCGACAGACCGGGGAGCGGAGATCGTCGCCGAGTTCGCTGCTGGCAGTGAGAAACCAGTACGACTGCTTCAGACGACCAATAGTGGAGTGGCTGCTGCGCGCAACATAGGCATTGAGGAGTCGACTGGGACGTTCATTGCCCTACTGGATGCAGATGACCTTTGGCAACCGCGAAAACTCGAGTTGCAGGTTGCAAGCCTGGAGTACAGCGGCGCACCGATGTGTACCTGCGGCTTCGAGTACTTTGACGATCGAACTGGTCGACGAACCGGAGTGGTGCGTGTAAGGGATGGTTCGGCGGCGTTAAGAGGTTGGATGTCGCTGGAGGGCAACGGTCTAGCGTTGGCCTCTGCCGCACTTATCAGCCGGCTGGCGCTCGATGAGTTGCGTCTCTTCGACCCGGAATTGTCCGTCTCAGCCGACCTCGACTTCGCCCTCCGGATAGCAGATGTTGGTCACATCGACTCGCTGCCTCAGGTGCTAGTTCGATACCGGCTCCACGCACAGCAGATGCATCGTCAGATAGGTGGGCTGGCTAGTGATGTGCACCTCCTCTACGATCGCGTCTTCGCTGGAGGAGAAAGTCCATCCTTTGAGCGGCGATGCCGAGCCAACCTTTCCGCCCATATTGGATATTTGTATTTGCAGCGCGGCCAGGTGAAGTTGGCATTTCCTAACCTATGGCGTTCTATTCGCCATGACCCGCGGCGAGTCTTCACGTTGCCAGTTCGAGCACTGTTTCGTCGCCTTGGTCGCCGAACTCGCCTCTGGGGGTCCGGTCGGTCGAGTGGGTGGACGTCGTGAGCCTTATAAGCCGATGGTTGGGTGGTGAAACACCAGAAAGTTGGTTCCAGAGGCTCAGAGGCGAGGTCTTGATCGTTTTTCTGTCGCGTCTGGCAAATGCCTGTGTTGGTTTTGCGTTCGTAGTCATCACCGGCAGACATCTTGGACCGGCTGGCCGAGGAGAAATTGCCCTCGCCTTCACTATCGCTTGGGTGAC
>CAJWER010000264.1 GCA_913030785.1 uncultured Chloroflexota bacterium
GAGCTTCTGGAAGATGTTGGCCACGTGTGTTTTGACTGTGCTCTCGCTGATGGACAGGGAGGCTGCGATTTCCTTGTTCGCGGCGCCGGTCGACATTAGCTGTACTACCTCAAGCTCCCGTGCGGAGAGCAGCGGTTCGGCAGGAGTGGGGCGCGATAACTCTGCGAACCGATCCAGTAGTCGGGCAGCCACCCCGGGCTGGACGAGAGACTCACCGCGATTCACGGCGCGGACGGCCTCGAACAGCTCCTCTCGAGAGGCGTCCTTTAGCAAGAAACCCTTGGCGCCGACCTCGATTGCGTGGAAGATGTATTCGTCCGTATCGAAAGTCGTAAGGACGATAAATTTCACTTCCTGGTTGTCTTCCCGAATATGCCGCATTGCCTCGACCCCGTCCATCTCCGGCATTCGAAGATCCATGAGTATCACGTCTGGGTTCAGGGTTTTGGCAAGATCGACGGCCTTCCGGCCATTGGAAGCCTCGCCGACCACCGTGATGTCTTTCTGCCTCCCGAGCATGGTCGCTACGCCATCGCGGACCACTGTATGGTCGTCGACTATCATTACACGTATCGTGCTCATTGTTCGTGCCTCGCTGTAATCGCTCTTTTCGTAGTCATAATGTTGGAAGTCGGACCTGGACAGCCGTGCCACCACCGTTTCGGGGCGTGATGTCGAGGGTACCTTTTAGCAGTCGGGCACGCTGTTCCATGCCCGTGATTCCGAAGCCACCCGCATCCGCGACTGCCCTGGCCTTATTGCGGTCGAAGCCCTGGCCATCGTCCCGAACCTCCAACCCAACGGCCTCGGGATAAAAGGCCAATGCGACCTCGACGTTCGAGGCACGGGCGTGTTTTCGCACGTTGGCCAGAGACTCCTGGCATATGCGCAAAAGCGTACGCTGTACGTTTGAGTGCAGTTCTCGCTTCTCTCCCACCAGCGTGAATGTGGCGGTCTCCTCGCCGGAGGCGTCCCATCGGCGAATCTCCTCCGGCAGGGCGTCGACGAGGAGTTGCTCTTCCAAGGCCTGGGGGGCCAGATCCCACACCGAACGCCGCGCCTCCTGGAGGCAGTGTCGCCCGAGTGTCTTCGCCTTTTCCAGGTGGTCTGCCACTTCGGACGGGCTTTCGTCCAGGATCTGCTCGGCGGCTTCTAGTTGTAACACGATACCCGTGAACCCCTGGGCCAGGGTATCGTGGATCTCCCTTGCGAGTCGGTTGCGTTCGCCAAGGACCGCCAGATCCCGCACCGTTTGCTCTGCCTCTTTGCGCTCCGTAATTTCCTGGATGCTACCCTCGTAGTACAACAACGTGCCAAACTCGTCGCGGACGGCCCTGGCGCTCTCCGATATCCAGATTATGGAGCCGTCGCGCTTGTATGCCTCCGACTCGAATCCTGTGACTTCCTCGCTCTCTTCGAGTAGCCTGATGAACTCATCGCGTCTGCCGGGCTGAACGTAGAGCTTTGAAATGTCGGTCATCTGCACTTGTAGATCGTCGGGTGAATGGTATTGGAATATTCGCGCTAGCGCTGGATTGGCAGTGAGAGTCTCGCCTTCGCTGCTGCTCTGATAGATGCCTTCGACGGCGTTGTCGAAGATGTTGCGGTACTTCTCCTCTGCCTCGCGGACAGCCCGCTCGGCCTTTCTGCGCTCAGTCAGGTCCGCCATGACGCCCATCACACCGGTGATGCCGCCTGCGGCGTCTCTGAGTGGCGCGGTCCAGATCGCTATGTCGACGAGGGTGCCGTCTTTCCTGGGACGGCGCGTCTCCAGCCCGCTTATCACCTCACCGTGGAGTGCGCTGTCCAGGTTCACGCCGGTCTCCTCCAGTTCAGATGACTCGAGGAATAGGTGGTGGCGGCGGATGGCCTCGTCCTCAGTCCAGCCGAAGGTGCTGCGTGCCGCAGGGTTCCAGATACGTATGTGTCCTCCACTGTCCAGCGCCACAATCGGGAGTGGGGACGCATTGATGAGGGTGAGCAACGCCTCGTTGGTGCTGCGCAGCTCCGCGGTGCGGCTGGCGACCTGGCGCTCCAGATTTTCATAGGCATCCCGGAGTTGTGCCGTCATCTGGTTGAATGCGTTGGCAAGGACACCGAGTTCCCCCTCCATATCGGAGGCGTCTATTTCGACGCTAAGGTCGCCGGAGCCCACCTCCCGAGCGGCGACGCTTAGCTTCTGGATGGGGCGAAAAAAGATCCAAATCGCTGCGCCCCCTGCTGCGGAGGCGAGCACCAGGCTCGCGGCAAGTTGGATCAGGCCAGTTCGCTCGATCCTCACCATCGGAGAGGAGATGACCGACGAGTTGACCTCAACGACGACCGCTGAAGATTCAGTGTCGGGCCGCGTAAAGCCGTAGAGCGTCCCAGATGAGCTGTCTACGATGATGCCGCTGCCACCAGCTAGAATCTGGTCAATTACCTGCACCGACAGATCGTCCGAAAATGGCTGCCCGGCGGCACTCGGGTCGGAGTGGGCGACGTATTTGCCTTCGTCTCCTAGTAGATATGCCTTGTGTGTATCGTCGGCTACGACGGTCAGCGTCCCTTGAACCTCGGCGGTGTCGGCTTCGCCGGCAATCTCCCGGGCGAGGAGCATGACTCTCGAAAGGGTCTCGTTGGCCACGACCTCCTCTATGGAATCTGCGACGTTCTGGCGAACGAAAACCGCCATCACCATGATGGGGAAGAAGGACAGCAGTAAGAACCAGATAGTCAGCTTCCAGGCGAGAGATCCGGTCAGTGTCATTGTTGATCCAGAGTCTCTATTGGCCTGGGGAGGCCGGTTCGAAGGACCACCACGCCGGTCTTCTCACTCGTGCGGGGAGTGCGGCCAGTATCAACATCGTAAACACCGTCGTGAAGATCACCTCGGGTACGACGCCCTTGCCGATAGACCCGTAAGCGGTAAGTACTGAGGCGCCTTCGCCGTACTCTGCAACGAATGTCTCGGAGTGAAAGATGCTTAACCCTAGGGCGAAGCCGGGTACGACAAAAGCGTAGTAATAGGCCACGACTATGGCAGCCCAACCGACGAGTAGCCAAGGCATATCCAGATTGCGGAACACCAGCTTTCCGTAGGCGAATCCCATCCACAACCCTCCGGCCACGTGGGCAATGACACTAGCCGTCGCGATGCCGTCGGGCTCTCGGATGCCAGCCAGGATGCCGATTAGGAGGCCGCCGAGTGGCCCTGTTAGGCCTGCCCCTGTGGTGGTGAATATCTCGCGCGGGTCGGTGACGACGCCTGTGTTCGGTATTTCGAGGGTGAGGCCAGCCTGTACTACGAGCAGGGCCGCTCCGCCGAAGGCCAAAGCGGTCAGGACTGGTCGTCCAAGGTCAGCCAACTTGTAAACTGCCTGAGAGCGCGTGTCGAGCTTGGTGTTCTCGCTCAACGGTCTCCTCCGGGGTTCCCTCCACGTAGTAGCGGTCTGGGCCAGCGGAGGGAACGGCCCTAGTCTAAGCCCCAGTCAGATAGTGGTCAAGCTGACCGATTCGACGGTGGACTCCCCACTAGTACTTTCGACGGATGTCCGCCTGAACCTTATTACTGAGTCCGAAATCCGTCGCAATGCGGATGACGCTTCAGGGCGAGAGATGTAACTTTGACGTGAACAATAAATAGATTACCTGCCCTCGCCTGACGGGGGCATAGTACTAGGAGAAAAGACGATGGTCCTGTTCAAGTCCTGCGAGAGGTGTTCGGGAGACAGGGTCGCCGAGAGCGACCACGAAGGGACGTATGTGATCTGCCTGGCTTGCGGTCACGTTACCTATCCGAAAATCCTGAGTGACAAACTAACGGCGGCTGTTTCGAGGCGCAAGACGGCCTAGCGGCCTTTGTAGGCTTCAGTCGAACGGTACATAATTGGGCAAAAACGGACCCCACTCGGGGCCCTTATTTGTGTTTGTGCTGATGAGGGTCGGCCTGAGGTCGCGACCCTGAGGGGGGCTGCTGGCCATAAGAGTTCTGATAGTAGACGACAGTAGTGCGGTCCGCGACGGTCTGCGCAGTATTCTGGTGCGCCAGAACGACATGTCCATCGTTGGGGAGGCTGTAAACGGCATTGACGCTATCGACAAGGCGGAGGTGCTATGGCCCGACGTGGTGCTCATGGACGCCCAGATGTCGGAGATGGACGGCTTGGAGGCGACTACACATATCAA
>CAJWER010000265.1 GCA_913030785.1 uncultured Chloroflexota bacterium
CGACTGACCGTGAGCTGCTTACACGGCTATTCGAGGAGAATGAGCCCGAGTCGGCGGACGACTTTTCGAACCTCGCGACCGATGCTCAGGCGGTATACCGACTGCTGAAGGGTGTCACTCCTGAAGAGGTGGACGCCGTGATGGCCGGGCTGTCTCCCAAGACAATCGCTTTCTTTCGCGCTATCTCGCCGAGCACTGGAATCGAAAAGCTTGAGGCGCGGATGCTGATCATGCACGACAGGGCCGACCGACTGGTGCCCTCCGAGGAGTCACGCCGTCTGGCTGACGCCCTGGGGGACGACGCGGGGACCTACTTCACGGAGTTCTCCCTGTTCCAGAGCCAGATCCGTGTCCACGTCGGCGAGGGAAGTTCCATCGGTCCGCTGGAGTACGTTCGCGAGGCCTTCAAACTGTACATGCACATGTACAACATCCTGAGGGACGTGGGCTGAGCCGTCTTAACGCCAGCTTCGGGAGTCGGGCAGGTCGCGCGGGCCGTGTAGCTCCTCGGCGTGGGTGAGGACGATATTCAGGGTGCCCTCGCGACGTGAGATCGTGCCGCGTACCTTCAACAGGGGCTCGCGCAAGACCAGCCGGAAGCGCTCGTAGGTCTTGGGCCAAACGACGATCGGCGTGTGGCCGAACTCATCCTCCAGCGTAAGGAACACGGCCTTGGCCAGGGGGCGCTGACGCCGTATCACCAGACCCATAACCGTGACTTCGCGGCCATCCTCCAGATGGGGAACCTCGTCGCTGGGCACGACCTCCGGGCCCAGGTGCGGCCGCAGTTTGGCCATGAGGTGCCCCTCAGGGTAGATCCCCATGGTGCGGTACTCTCCCGCCATCTCCTCCCAGTCGGTGAGTCCCGGCAGCCTTGCCATGTCCTGCTCCACCGGCAGGTCGAGGGACTGCTGGCCATTGGACGGCCTATACCGAAGGCCGATCTCCCACATGGCCGCCCGTCGGTCGGCCACCAGTCCGGAGAACGCGCCCGCCATCACCAGGCTCTCCATATTTTCGCGCTGCAGGCCGGTGCGTCGCATGGCGTCCGCCAAACTGGTGAAGGGGCCGTCTCGCTCCCTTGCCTCGACGATCGCCTCGGCTGCGGCCTGCCCCACCCCTTTGACGTTCAGGAAACCGAGCAAAAGGGCCTCGTCGGAGGGCTGGCCCGCTCCATCTTTCGTCGGCATCGGATGGTATGGGTGCTCGCCCGCTGGGCGCTGGCGCGCCCTTTCGACCATCCCCCTGGCCCCATTCCTGGATAGGAAGGGGGAAGAAGATATGTCTGGAGGTTCCCCCCAGCTCCCCGCCAGAGGGGGCGAATCCCCTCTGGAGTCCCCCACATCCTGGGCAAGGGAGACATCCATCCTCTTCTTCGACGGGTGGGGGTGAATGATGCTCCTGTCCAAGCTGGCGTTGATGTCGGGGTTGAGGACGGTCACGTCGTGACGGCGGGCGTCTTCCTTGAGAGTCTCCAGGTTGTAGAAACCCATCGGCTGCTCGTTGAATATGCCCACGAAAAATTCGAGGGGGTAGTAGTACTTGAGCCACGACATCTGGTACGCGGTTGCGCCAAAGGCGAAGGCATGGGCCTCCGGGAACATGTAATGCCCGTTGAATTTTTCGAAGATGCGCCCGGCTACCTCCCCCGGTACTCCATTCGCCGCCGCCCCTTCCATGAAGTCCTTACGGTAGCGCTCGATCAGGGCCACATTGTTCCTGCGGTTGAAGGTCAACCGAAGCTTGTTGGCTTTCTGAGCGCTGAATCCTGCCACGTCCATGGCGACGCGGTTGACCTGGTCCTGGAACAGGATAATGCCCAGGGTCCGCTTCAGGGCACGCTCCTCCAACGGGTGATCGTAGTCCCAGGGTATGCCCTGAGTGCGGCGCTTGATGAACTGGCTCACGCCGTCATTGACGCCGACGCCAGGGCGGACGGCCCCCACCTCGTACGCCATGTCGGTGAGATTGACGGGCTTGATTCTGGTGATGGTTTGCATCTGGGCCGCCGACTCGACCTGGAAGATGCCTATGGTGTCGGCACGGTGGAGCGACTCGTAGACCTGCCTGTCCTCAAAGTCGATGCGCGACAGATCGATATAGTGGCCGGTGCGCTCCTCGATAAGCTGCAGGGCTCTCTGCATCTGGGACAGCGCGCCAAGGGCCAGGAAGTCGATCTTCACAAAACCCGCGTCGGCGATGCTGTCCTTGTCCCAGTGGCAGATGTAGCGACCCTCCATAGCGCTGGGCTGCACCGGCACCTGCTCGGTGAGCGGCGACGAGCCCAGGATCATGCCGCCGGGGTGCTGCGCCAGATACTTGGGAAAGCCGTCGAGCTGCCGCGCCAGGTCGATCAGGTCGCGCCACACCGGCGCGTCGGTCCTGTCGCGGAACTCCGGCCGCGCCTTCATCTCCTCGTCCAGATTGCCCGCATGATGGGAATCGACTCTCTTCGCCAGCTTGCCCAGGTCCTCGGCGGGTAGGCCCAGGGCCTTACCCAGGTCGCGGATAGCACCCTTGATCTTGTAGGTGCTGATCATGCCCGTGAGGACGGCCCGGTCCGACCCCCACTCCTGGTGCACTCGCTTGATAAGCTCTTCACGAATATTGCGCGGAAAGTCCAGGTCGATGTCCGGGACCGACCCGTCCATATCGTCATTCAGGAAGCGGTCCAGGGACAGGTCGAACTCCAGGGGATCGATGTGTGACAGGCCGATGAGGTATCCAATGAGCATGGCCACAGACGAGCCTCTGCCCCTGCCCGGAGGCCGCTCCTCCAGCGGAATCTCGGGGTCGCTGAGCCCCAACTCGATCATGATCTCGCGGGCCAGCAGAATGATGTCGTGGTAGATCAGGAAGAACCCGGCCAGCCCGTTCTTTTCGACCAGGCCCAGCTCCCGTTCCAGCCTCGTGGCCACCCTGTCGTCTATAGTGTGGTACCTGCGCTGCGCGGCCTCGTAGCATAGCTCTCTAAGATAGGTCTGAGGCGTGTGGCCCTGTGGCGCAGGATAGTCGGGAAAGTGGTATCCCATATCCCGCGTCAGGTCGAACCCGCCGCACCGCTCGGCAATTCGCAGCGTGTTCTTGATAGCCTCCGGGCAGCCGTCGAACAGCGCTGCCATCTCCGCCGGCGACTTGAGGTAGAAGTGGCCGTTTGGCCGTCGCTCTCGGTGGGTCTCTTCAAGCGATTTGTTGTGGTGGATCGCCACGAGGGCGTCCTGGAGTCGGTGGCGGTCCTGGACGTGGTAGTGGACGTTGTTAGTGGCTACGACGCCTGCGCCGAGCCTGCCGGCCAGATCGACGAGCCGGCGGTTACGACTAGTGTCGCCTTGCACCAGGTTCTGCTGGAGCTCGACGAAGACGCTGTCCGGGCCGCACCAGTCCATGTAGGCACTAAGCTGCGCCTCAGCCCCCACAAGGTCGCCTCTATCCGCCAGATCTGCAAGCCGCCCGTTGCGGCAGCCCGTTAGCAGAACCCACCCATCGGCATGCTCGGCAATACGTGCGGGGTCCAGCCCGGGATTACGCCTATCGCCGTCGATGTACCCGTGGGAGACTAGCCGGGACAGGTTGGCATAGCCGCGCTGGTTTTCAGCCAGTAGGGTCAGGTGCGAGCCGTCCAGTAGGGTCACCTCTGCGCCGATGATGGCGTTCAGGTCGAGGTCAGCGGCGGTCCGGGCGAACTCCATGGAGCCGCACAGGTTGTCGTGGTCGGTGATAGCGAGGGCACGGTACCCGAGCCCTTCGGCGCGCACCAGCAGGTCTCCTACGGAGGACGCGCCCTCCTGGAATGAGTAGTTTGTATGGCAGTGGAGCTCTGCGTACATCTCTCTCTTTATTCCCACCCGCCCTCCCTTATGACGCTTGGCACTCCGTATTTGTTCCGAGCGCACAATTGGCGAACTCTGTCCCCCCCCCAGTTGGGATACGCATGGCATTTGATCGGCTCCTTCCTGACCAAGAAAAAGAAAGAAAATATAGGTATGTTTGTATCTGGGAGGTCCCCTCAGGCCCCCGCGAGTGGCTCCGCCCCTTCGATCCCCTGACAAGTACCACCAGCCCCTCGGCATACCCAGCCCACCCCAACTTAGCGTGCACAGCACCAGCACCTAGCGTGAGCAATACCACCCCTCGGCGTACCCAGCCCCACCCAACTTA
>CAJWER010000266.1 GCA_913030785.1 uncultured Chloroflexota bacterium
GGTCTGATGTTCGCCATGCGGGGGGAGAAAATGACGAGAAGAGACTACATCGAGGTCACAGAAACTTCGCCCGGAACAGCATCCAGGGATCTAGCCGGCCTGGTGAAAAAAGGGTTCCTTAGTGCTGAGGGCAATACCCGCTCGCGGGTATACCAACCCGTGCTCCCCACCCCCAGCCTCGCGAGCGAGCGCGATAGCTCCCAGCTTCCGCTACTTGAGGGGGACGATCAGGGCTAGAGACCTATCTCCAACCAATATTGAGGTGCAAGTCGCGGGGAGAAGAGTCAAGCGCGCGCTGACATTGGCGCTACCAGCTCGGGCTGATGTCGTCGCCCTTGTTGTTGGTGAGGCGAGTCTGCTCCCCACCATCCGAACCCATCAAGAAGATTTCAGCGTCGCCGTCCAAATAGGATACGAAGGCGATCTGCTTGCCATTCGGGGACCAGACCGGCTGGTCGTCCCTTACCTCGTTGTGTGTCAGACGTATGTGGCCGGCAGAGTCTGGATCTGTGATATATATCTCTGCGAGGCTGCCTATCCCTGTCACGAACATGAGGAATTTCCCATTTGGCGACCAAGATAGATCGTATTCAGGGGCGTCGGTCTCGGTC
This sequence comes from uncultured Chloroflexota bacterium, assembly GCA_913030785.1. Taxonomy (GTDB): domain Bacteria; phylum Chloroflexota; class Dehalococcoidia; order Lucifugimonadales; family CAJWER01; genus CAJWER01. The sequence goes on from CAJWER010000266.1 coordinate 612, forward strand.
AACCTCCGCTGCTCAGTACCATCGACGTTCATGACATAAATCTCTGGATTGCCGTCGCGTACAGAGATGAAGGCAAACCTCTTGGAGTCGGGCGACCAGATAGGGGCGTAATCCGGGGTTTCGGTCAGCCGGAACTCATTGACGCCGTCCGGGTTTCGGATATATACGCCCTGTTCCTCTCCCTGTTTGACGGAAAATGCTACAGATTTGCCATCAGGCGACCAGCTGCTTACCTCGTCGGCTCGGATAGTTGTCAGTAGCAATGGGGGCTTACCTTCGATTCCACCAACGTAGATCGCCGGTCGACCTCCGATCTCAGCTATGTAGGCAAGGCGGCTGCCATCAGGCGCCCACTGTTGGCTCCCGTATCTACCCGGCCCCGCGCTGATCGGCTGTCGTCCTTCCCCACTAGCTTCAATAACCTCGATCCCAACATCCTCTCCGGAACTCGACAGGAAGGCCACCAATTTGCCATCGGGGGACAGCGTCGGTGCGAACTCGTCGCCGATGCTTTCAGTTAGGTTTCGCTCATCGCCGGTGGCAGGGTCTACCGTGTATACCTCACGGTTCCCGTCCCTGTCGGAGGAGAATGCGATCAAAGACTGACTGGAGCTGCAGCCCAGTGCAGCCGCAGCCAGCACAACATTAATGAGCATAGCCACCGTGAGCATTCGACGGCGGTCTATCCAAATTCGCAGACCACCGATGGGGGCATAACTTGGACGACTGATGAGGGAGAGCAATGGTTGATATCCTTCTCACCGGGCGGGTTACCGTTCGCCGTAACATCCCGTAAGTTGGGGCCGACGACGTGTAGCTGCATTGCACGTCCACACGGTCCGAGGACGGCTGCCGACGCCATCGTACGCGTCGGAGTGGGCGGGTTCCAAGGCGAACGAAGGTGTGATTACGACGCGTTTCCCAGATATCCATGAGACAACACGCGCCACCCCCCTACCGGGGTCCAATTCGAAACCCCAGCCAACCGGATTGACACTTATCGGACACGACAGTATCTCGGCGTCCGAGACGCCGCCATGAGGCCCTTGTCATCCACCTAAACAGCACTTTCAGGTGTCGCAGATGTCGACGATTGGTGAAGCGATCTTGATGGTACGCGGAGGTCCTGATGAGGGGTCATCCGTCCCTCTCTCCGGGGGAGATGACCATGATGGGCCGCGCTGCGCTCAACGACGTCGTCCTCGAGGAGCCCGGGGTCTCGCGGCAGCACGCTGGCATCCGAGGCGACGCCGAGGGCTACTGGAACGCCGATCTGGGCAGCCGCAACGGGACCTATGTGAACAGCGAGAAGCTCGGGGCAGATCCCAGGCGATTCCGTAATTTCGACCGCATCGAACTTGGTGGCACCGACACTACCTTACACTGGATATTCATGGAGTCACAGTCGACCATCGACGTGCCTCGGCCCTCGTCATAACGGCCATCGGACTTCTACCCAGGTTCCTGACTACGATTTCGCGTTGCACCCCTCTAACGCCGTCGACCCTTACCTGACCTCGTGCCCCACAGCACCAACCACCGCCCGACATGGCGCGCGCGACACCTCGCGACGAAATACGACGATACACCACCTGATTTCCGCTTTCACTAGACGAATATGCCAGATTAACATGTGGCACCCAGGCCGTCGTAGACGGGGTAATGGCGCGTTCCTCTCGCCGATGGCCATTGGCAAGATCAGCTACTAAGAGCGGATCCCTACCTGCAGGGACTGGTTGAAAGGCCGCAAGAGATGCTCGTCAAATTGGCGACACTTGCGGAGCCCCCGGGCGGCAGATATACGCCCGATACCGAGGATGCGATGGTTAGCAGTGGCGCGACGTCTTTCGAGGAACGCGTAGGCCATGTTCTACTTGATGCCGAGTTCGTCACCGACGAGCAGCTCGCCAAGGCCCGGGAACAGGGCGGCGAAGGACTACTAGACACACTCGTCTCCCTCGGCATTGTTGCCCGCGAGACCCTCATGACCGTCTTGAGCTTCCAGCTCAGGATACCCGTCGTCGACCTCAAGTCGGTGCAGGTAGACCCGGAGGCCGTCTCCCTCGTACCCGAGGACTTAGCGCGCGAGCACAACATCCTCCCGGTGAGTTTCGAGACCGACGGGTCGCTTCGTATAGCCACGATGGTTCCCAACGACTTCCAGCTTTCATCGAGGCTCTCGTCTGTTACAGGCCGCCAGACTAAGTTTGCACTGGCCCTCAGTGGCGGCCTCAACGAGATGATAGACCAAACCTACGCCGTCGGTCTCCCATCGCCCCCACCTCAGGCAGCCACAACGGCTGGAGATGGCGACACCAGCGTGGCAATCTCCCCGGCTGAGGAACGGCCACAGGCCGCTATCAGCGCCATGGGCCAAGACATGTCGCAGCTTCCAGCCGTCCAGGCCGTGGAATTGGTCACGCTGCAGGCGATCAAGCGAAAAGCCTCCGACATCCATATCGTACCTACGGCAGACTCCGCCAAAGTCCTGTTCCGACTCGATGGAGTACTACAGGAACAAGTTATGCTGCCGCTCCGACTCCACGAGTCAATGGTGAGCAGGATCAAAGTGCTGGCCGAGATGGACATCTCCGAGACCCGTAGACCCCAGGACGGCAGCTTCACACTGGGCTTTGGGGAAAAGAACGTTGACTTCAGGGTATCCACGATCGGCATCACCTGGGGCGAGATGATGGGGATCCGTATCTTGGACCGCTCCGGCGGCATACTCAGCCTTGAGGACATCTGACTCGACGCCAGGCCGCTTACTTTCCCCGCATCACCGAGATTCCGAAGGACACCCAAACGACAGCTACCAGCTCAAGGCGTAACATGCCCTGCGCGGGTCGGCGCCTGTACTGAGAACCCCATTGCCTGTGTCCCGCCGCGTTACGGTCGCGCCCATCCCGCACACGTCCGCCCTGACTACCGTGTGTCCCAGGTCAGACAGGGCATCCACTGTGCTACTAGATATACCCTGCTCAACCGACAGCTGACCAGTCAGGTTGGCGTGGGGGAAAAAAGAGTTCATGGCGCTGTCGGTGGCAAATCTGTCCGCCTCAACCGCTTCCTGCGGATCCATGCCAAATACCAGCGTGTTTAGCAGAATTTGCAGGTTGCCCTGAGGCTGGTGATCACCGCCGGGGCATCCGAATGTCATCACAGGCTCGCCGTCCTTGGCCGCCATGTAGTTGACCAGCGTCGTCCTTGGACGCTTTCCAGGCTCAACCACGTTGGGATGCCCCTCCTGCAGGTTGAACATCTCTGATCGCGTACTCAGCGCGAAACCCAACTCGGGGAAGAACACCGACTTGCCGAAGGACCCACCGCTCGGTGTAGCGCACGCCAAATTTCCATCGCTGTCCGCCACCGAAATGTGGGTCGTGCCCTGCTCTCGTTCCTTCTTCGGTCGTTCCGACGTGCCCACAGGGGCAGGAGCTATCGCGCTAGGCCCCGCGGTCGCCGAGAACTGCCAGGGATCACCAGCAGGAGGTAGGCCCGGTTGCGCACGCCCCATATCGATCATCGCCGCCCGTGACGCGG
>CAJWER010000267.1 GCA_913030785.1 uncultured Chloroflexota bacterium
CTATTTTCTTGGGGGGGCGGACCTCCAAATCCTTTGGGGGGCATCCAAAAATCTTTGGGGGGCGAAAAAAATTTGCCCCCCAGCCCGCCCAAAAAAAACACTGGCAGAGGGTAATTCTCCTGAATCTCCAGCTCCGGTTTGCCGTTCGCGAGGGCGGTCGTACTGTGGGCTCGGGCGTAATCATCCAGGTAACCAAGTAACAGGCGCGGGGTAGATAGCACTATGCCGCGTAGAGGAGAACAGAGAATCCTGATTAATCTCGGCTGCACTGAGTGCCGGGAGAGGACGTACCACAGCTCCAAGAACAGGCGCAACACGCCTGATCGTCTGGAGCTGAAGAAGTACTGTCCACGGTGCCGGATTCACACGCTCCATCGAGAGGTTAGATAGTTACAATGGCTAGGAACACCGGGGCTACAGGCCGGGCTAGTGCGCAAGTGGCGCGCAGGGCCTTTAGCTTTCGCTTCGTAGGCGAGACGATTTCCGAGTTGCGCCGTGTTACCTGGCCTTCGCGTCAGGAAACGGTTCGGCTCACCATTATGGTGATCTCCGTTGCCGGAGTAATAGGGCTCTTCCTCGGTATAGTTGACCTCGGGTTCGGCGAGTTGATGGATCGGGTACTACAGCCATAATGGCCACCGAAACAGTACAAGAGATCGAGCCGCGTTGGTACGTCATCCATACGTACTCCAGTCAGGAGGAACGGGTCAAGAAAAATCTTGAGCTTCGTGTGGAGACGATGGACGTCAAGGACAAGATCTTCCGGGTCGTGATCCCCACCGAGGAAGAGGTGGAGATTCGCGGAGGCCAGCGCAAGCCCAAGCAGAACAGGGTCTTCCCTGGTTACATACTCATCCACATGAGGATGGACGACGAAAGTTGGTATGTGGTCAGGAACACCCCTGGTGTGATGGGGTTTGTCTCGGCGGAAGATGAGCGAGAAGGGCGCCCGAAACCGGTGCCACTAGAAGAAGAGGAAGTTAACAATATCCTGCGTCAGATCGAATCGTCGGAGCCGAGGCTCCGCGTCGGTCTCGAAAAAGACCAGATGGTCAGGATTACGGACGGGCCGTTTGTCGATTTCATGGGTGTCATAGACGAAGTGTCTTCCGAGCGATCGAAAGTCAGAGTCCTAGTATCGTTCTTTGGCCGTGAGACCCCCGTGGAGCTCGACTTCTTGCAGGTGGAAAAGACCTGATCTGGTGGCGTCGCCCGCGAGACAGCTTCCTTAGTCCAGACAGCCTATAATCAACTGAGAGGCGACTTGTGGCGAAAAAAGTAAGAGCGATCATCAAGCTTCAAATTGAGGCCGGCAAGGCAACTCCGGCCCCTCCCGTTGGTCCCGCGCTCGGGCAGCACGGCGTCAACATAATGGCGTTCGTCAAGGAATACAATGAAAAATCGTCGCCTCAGGCCGGCAACATTGTGCCTGTAGTGCTGACGGTATTCGAAGACCGCTCATTTACCTTTGAATTGAAGACGCCTCCTGCCTCGGCCCTCCTCCTGAAGGCAGCAGGAATCGAAAAGGGCAGCCCAACGCCCCAGTCCGAGAAAGTGGGCACGATTACTTCATCCAAAGTCCGTGAGATAGCGGAGATGAAGATGCGTGACCTGAACTCAGCCGACATCGAGAGCGCGATGCGTGTAGTGGCAGGGACCGCCCGCAGCATGGGAATACTTATAGATCAGCCCCTCCCGGCGACGGACACATCGGAAGGACGTGAAGATGCCGAAGAACAGTAAGCGATACGCTACGGCAGTAGCGTTGATGGAAGAAGAAAAAGAGTATCAACCCGCCGAGGCGATCGGTATCTTGAAGCAGACCGCGACGGCGAGCTTCGACGAGACAGTGGAACTCCACCTCCGTACCGGAGCGGACCCGCGACATGCTGATCAGCAGGTGCGTGGTGTCACCGTTCTCCCTCATGGCGTGGGCAAACAGGTTCGGGTTGTTGTGTTCACCCAGGGTGAAGCGATGGCAATCGCCGAGGAGGCGGGAGCGGACCACGTGGGCAACGAGGATCTGATCAAGCGGATCGAGGGTGGATGGACCGATTTCGACGTCTCTATTGCCACCCCGGACATGATGGGTAAGATCGGACGCCTGGGCCGAGTCCTAGGCCGCCGTGGTCTGATGCCCAACCCTAGAACCGGCACCGTTGTGCAACCTGACAATATCGCCAGGGCCGTTTCAGACGCGAAAAAGGGCAGAGTAGAGTACCGACTAGACCGGGATGCGCTTATTCACGTTGTTATTGGCAAGGCGAGTTTCGATGAGTCGCAGCTACTGGATAATCTGACCGCGCTGATGGATACAATAATCCGGGCGAGGCCCGGCGGCGTGAAGGGGCAGTTCGTGCGGTCAGCTTTCTTGACGACGACGATGGGCCCCAGCGTCAAGTTGGATGTTGCAACAGTCACTGTCCTGAAGGTAGAATAGAGCTTACTGCCGCAGACAGCGGGCTCCGCCAAACGGCGGATTAAACTGCCAGCCCGCCGAGGCGAATTGTGCGTATGGTCAAATGGCCGGCGTACCTTCCCCCCGAGTCTGTGGCTCGGGGATTTTTTTGTCCGAGGTGAAAGGTGCCTACAGATCGAAAGCTGAAAGAGGTTGATGAGCTGCGTGAACTGCTCGAAAGTTCCACCGCGATCGTCACTGCCGATCACAGTGGGGTGTCAGTCAGCGATATGACGAGTCTGCGGCGGTCCTTGCGCGAACAAGGCGTTAAGTTCCGCGTCGTCAAAAACAGGCTTACACAGCGCGCGGCGGAGGCAGCTGGGATGCCCGATGTCATGGAGGTTGTCCAGGGCCCGACGGCGATAGCCTTTGGGTTTGCGGACCCGGTCGTTCCGGCAAAGGCGCTGACCGAGTTCCTCAACAACTCCAAGATCGGACTGAAGATTCGTGGCGGTCTTCTGGGGAGCCGAGCACTCTCCATTGGTGAAGTAGAGGAATTGTCGGCGTTGCCGTCCAAGGATCAGCTTATTTCGAAACTGCTCGGTCAGATGCAGGCGCCTATCACCGGCCTGGCAATCGTGCTCAATGGGCCTGTGGCTGCATTGACTCGGGTTTTGCAGCGTCATGTTGATGCTCAGGCGGCTGGAGGCGGAGCGGAACAAGCTGAGGCTTGATCCTGCCTCTATATCAAGTTCAAAAAGGGCGAGTCAGCGCGCTATCGCAACTTGCCAGGGCTTTCAATAGACTGTCGTAAATACGTGAAGGAGTGAATCGTGACCACCAAAGAAGAGATACTGGATGCAATTAAGGGAATGTCGGTCTTGGATCTGGCCGATCTCGTAAAAGAGTTGGAAGAGACATTTGGTGTAAGCGCGGCCGCTCCTATCGCCGTCGCCGCGGCACCGGCTGCTGATGGTGCGGGATCTGCTGAGGAGGAAGAGGAGCAGTCGGAGTTCAACGTCGTGCTCAAGGAGATCGGCGACAAGAAGATCAACGTGATTAAGGCAGTTCGCTCCGTCACGACCCTGGGCCTCAAGGAGGCCAAGGATCTGGTGGAGAGCGCCCCGGCCAATGTGAAAGAGGCCGTGGGCAAGGAAGACGCCGAAGCGGCAAAGACGGCCCTCGAAGAGGCCGGCGCCGTCGTCTCGGTCGAGTAATAGCTCTTCTGAACCGGAGAGGCGCTTCCTAATTAAGAGGCGGCGCCTCTCTGGTTACCTCAATATAATCCGCTGATAAGCCGACTCAAGGACTGACATTGGTGGGTCCTGCGGCTGTATGTGTACCGATCCCTTGGGGATCACACGGTCCCTCGTACCAACGCCCCCGGCCTATCCTCCGTCCGCTAGCCTTCATTCTCCAGGTACGGTATCGTTTGTGGTCCCTGGGGCAAAACGCACAGGCGCAGTTCCTTCCCATGGCGATCTAACGACTCAAACACTGTCGCCTGAAGGTCCTCGGCCGGCTCCAGGTGTGCCGAGCGGATCTGAGTCTCTGTCAGGAAGCTTGACTTCAAGTAGACCTGGGCGCGCATTAGTATCTGTGCTTGTAGTTGGACCTGCCACTGGTCGTGGCTGGCAAACCCCTCAGTCGTGATCATCTCCAATAGTTCCGCGGGTGATTCGCGTGAGGCCAGGAGCTTGCCGTACTCTCCGTGGTCGGGGATGCCATCGCTACA
>CAJWER010000268.1 GCA_913030785.1 uncultured Chloroflexota bacterium
AAGAAGCTGGTCGGTGATGAGCGTGTGACGCTGAGCATGGTACCGATCGGAGACGGGGTGACCCTGGCCCGAAAGCGCTAGGAGAAAACGCCCCTGCAGGGCTTGGAGCCGGGGCGGCACGTGCCACGGGAAGGTGCTCTACAGCGTAGGGCTTCTCTCGGAATTATTGTACGCGCCCAACCTGTCCGCGTATCTTTAGTGTGATGACACCGTCAACCTCTCCCACTTTGGGCCGTCTCGCCGTAGCCGCGGTTCTCTTCTTGGGCGGCGTGGTGCCCGCGTACGCTCAGCAAGGTACGACGCGCTCGCAGGAGATCGGGCGCCCGCCCGACAAGGGAGCAGAGGTCACCCAGGGCCCGTACGTGTTTGCCGGCATCGGCGTTGACGACTACGAGCACGACGACATCTGGGCCGGCCTCGACAACGCGGTCAACGACGTCGTCGCGAGCCAGGAGGGGGCGACGCAGTCATGTAATCCCTCGTGCGGCGCTTTGCGAGAGGCGCCTGCGTGCTTGTCATGTGGGTCCCGCATATTGAAGACCGGGTGTCACCAGCGCCACCCACCCCGGTCTCGTCACTTGTGGGTCGGTTTGCCGGTCCACGGCAGCCCACATAGCTTCGATGCGATCTCGACTTCGGCGTCTACGTATGGAGGCACTTTGATGTCGCATAAACAGCGCGTAGGACTGGCCCTCGTGGCAGCATTCGTCACCACGATCGCTCCGGGAGAAGCTCGGAGCCAGGAACGGCCTTACCGCCTAGTTGAGGGCTGGGCGCAGCTACCCAGCGGTGTAGACGCGTGGGGTCAGACCATCGGAGTCGAGCTCGATGAGGCGGCTGTCGCCAAATACAGCTATATCCCTCGCAACATAGGCACCGCACTGCGAGCAGACGACTCGATAGCCTTTCGATAGCCTGTGATATAGCCTGTGATAAGGAGACTCCGTTGGCAAAGCTAAAGATCGCCCAGGTAGGTTGCGGAGGCATGGGTCTCCGTCACCTCTATGGGCAGATCGAATCCCAGCGCGTCTTCGATACCTTCGATTATGCAGCCGTCTGCGACCTGAACCGCTCCGCAGCGGACCATGTTGCCTCCGAGGCCGAGGTCGGACTCGGGAAACGCCCCGCAGTCTACACCGACTTTGATGACATGCTAGACAAGGAGCCGGGCCTGGATGCCGTCGACATAGTCACTGATGCTGGACTCCATCATGTCCTTGCAATCAAGGCATTCGAAGCAGGCAAACACGTCGCGGTCGAAAAACCCATCGCCATCACGGTGAGAGCGAGCATGCGCATGATGGAGGCCGCTGAGAAGGCGGGCAGGGTGTTGTCCGTATCTGAAAACTACCGTCGTGACCCACTCAACCGTCTTGTGAAGGCCATCCTCGATGCTCGGGCCCTTGGCTCGCCCAGGATGTCGGTCGACATGTCCCTCTCTGGCACCCGTCATATGCCCCACGGCACGGCTTGGCGTCATATCAAGACCAGGGGCGGTTACATGCTCGACTACGCCGTGCATGACGCCGACCTGCTGATCTACTTCCTCGGCGCTGTGGACACCGTCTTTGCCGAGACGCGATTGTGGGAGAAGCTGAGGCTCGTGGCAGACCCCGAGTCGGACAGTATGAAGGGGTTCTACGGCCACCGTGTCAGGGAAGAGATTGAGTTGGAGGGCGCCGTCGAGTGCAGCTCGGAGGACATGGTCAGCGCCGTCTTGCGCTTTGAGTCCGGCGTTGTCGGCCACTTTGCCAAATCTGCCGCGGCCCCGGGTCGAAGCATCGGAGGCTCCACCATATACTGCGACGACGGCTCCATAGGCCTTCCGGGCAGCCGCTCTGGAAATCCTCCCTCGATCACGCGCATCGGGTCGTCCAAGGACCTGGACTCGGGTGAGTTGCTGAGCCTTGCCCCCTCATTCAAGCTCGACCGGCTCACCGCACCACTATTCGGGGGCTCGGAGCCGATCTCATCGTACGACCTGACCTTCGCCGAGGCCGACCGAAAGTTGATCGCCCTTGAGTTGGAGGACTTTGCGCGGGCCATTTTGGATGGCACTGAACCCGAATGCACCGGCCAGGTGGGCCTGGACGCAGTGGCGCTCACCTATGCATTCCTGGAGTCGGGGCACATACGGCAGCCGGTTTCGTTTATTGACGTGGCCGAAGATCGGGTCAATGCCTACCAGTCGGAGATCAACGAGGTCGTGGGCCTGGCGTAGGGAGAGTGTGCCGCACCTTATCCGGATAGCTGCTTCGCAAGCGCCTCGGGCGCGTTAACCGGAAGCTCACAGGTGTAGTTCCGGCACACATAGGCCGTCGCCTTTCCTCCCAACATCGACCGTCCCTCCGCGAGAGGCAGCCCGACAATGGTGTCGTCCATCGGCCCTCTGCCCACAAGGACTCGGTTCGGAATGTAACTACGAAAGACCTCTCGCAGGAGTCCGCTTGTGTCCGACGCTCCTGGCTCACCGACGATCGCGATCTCCTTGGGGCTCGATACGTAGAAATCCAGCGCGCACAGCCACTGCCCGGCCCCGGTAGGGTATCGCTCCATCAACTCTCGCATGGCCCGCAGCGACTCCACAGCTCGCCGGTCGAGGTCGCCGTCGCCCGTCACCAGGGCCAGCTTTAGCAGCACCGTCGCCGCCATTGAACTGCCGGAGGGGGTGGCGTTATCCTGCACATCCCGTGGCCGCAACACCAGTTGCTCGTGGTCCGTACCGGTGTCGTAGAACTGCCCCGACGGCGCGTCCCAGAACAGATCCACCATCTGATTGCCGAGGGCCACGGCCTGTTGCAGCCACTCGCCGTCGAAGGTCGCCTCGTGCAGCGCCAGCAACCCCTCGATCAGGTACGAATAATCCTCCAGGTAGCCCTTTAGTCGGGCCGAGCCGTCTTTGTGGGTTCGCAGCAGCCGATCGCCATCTCGCACTTCCCTCCGCAGAAAACTTGCGTTAGCTACGGCTGCCTCTGTGTAGTCTTGCCTCTCCAGCGCCGCACCGGCCTCTGCGAATGCGGCCATCATCAGGCCGTTCCATGCGGTTAGAATCTTCTCGTCGCGGTCCGGCTTCACACGGGCCTCCCGCGCTTCGTACAGCTTCGCCCGAGCGCCACTCAGCTGCAGTTCCATCTCCGAATCATGGTCCTTCACGTTGAGGATTGAGTGTCCCTCAAAGTTGCCGGTGAGCGTAACGTCGTAGTAGGCATTGAACCGCTCTCCATCTTCCTTGCCGATCGCTTCCAGAATCTCCTCGGGACGCCATACGAAAAACTTGCCCTCTTCTCCCTCGGAATCGGCGTCCTGAGTCGAATAGAATCCCCCAAACCCGTCAGTCATCTCTCGAAGCACGTAGTCAAGGATCTCCTCGACGATTCGCCTGTACAGAGGCTTGTCCGTGGCCTGGTATGCGTGAAGATAGAGCCGCGCAAGTAGGGCGTTGTCGTAGAGCATCTTCTCGAAATGAGGCACCAGCCAGAAGGTGTCCGTCGAGTAGCGGTGGAACCCCCCACCGATCTGGTCGTAGATGCCGCCTAACGCCATCTTGTCCAGGGTCAGTTCCACCATCTTCAGCGCATTTCGATCGCCAGTACGCAAATAGTGCCTCAGCAGTGCCTCCTGGACCATCGGTTGAGGGAATTTCGGCTGCAGCCCCATGCCGCCATGTTTGTCGTCGTGACTCCCTGCAAGGACGACGAACGCCGCGCCCATGATGTCTGCCGTCAGTGGCTCAAAGCCTTCAGACACAGGCGTCATTTGCTCCATACGCCGCATCAGATTCTCTGTTGTCTGGGCGATGTCCTCCCTTTTGTCCTTGTACACCCCGGCAAGGGTCTCCAGCACCCTGGAAAATCCAGGCAGGCCGCCTCTGTCCACGGGAGGGAAGTAGGTCCCCCCATAGAAGGGCTTGCCCTCCGGGGTCAGAAACACGGTCATAGGCCAGCCGCCCTGGCCTGACAGGGCCTGGACAGCCGACATGTAGATGGAGTCGATGTCCGGTCTTTCCTCGCGATCCACCTTGATGCTCACATAGTGCGTGTTCATTAGCGCCGCTATGTCTTTGTTCTCGAAGGATTCACGCTCCATCACATGGCACCAGTGGCAGGCGGAGTAACCTACGCTGAGCAGTATTG
>CAJWER010000269.1 GCA_913030785.1 uncultured Chloroflexota bacterium
GCTGGGGCACGCCGTGCGCGACGCCAACGGCAGAAGCTACAACCGCACGACGTGGCTTCAGCAGCGCGGCGAGATGTTGCAGACGTGGGCCGACTACTTGGACACACTGCGCGAGGATCTCGTATCCCTGTCCGAGGTGGCGGCATGACCCACGAGCCCCTGTCCGAGCGAATCGAAAACGAATGCAACGCAGCAGCACGGAACAGAGAGCCTGTCCTGCTGGTGGGCACGGACCGTTCCCTCTTGGAACGTGTAGCACACCGGATACACATGCTGTCACCCGCGAGAATAGACCGCAACCACGAAGAACGAAGAAAGCAATATGTCAGCCAATCGTGCGTTGGGGAGGCGCTGTCCCCCGAATGGGCAAATGGACCCAGGGAGTTGTCGGAGGGGCAGAACGTGCTAAGTCCATTGGAGATCTTTATAGCGGAAAACGATACCGTCCACCTTTCCGACGTGGAGTCCTCGGCCCAACTAGTCCAGCGATACCTCGTCACGAGAATACACGCGTCGGAATATGATGTCCGCCTCATCTTCTCTTCGATAATCGGCCCCTAATCATCGACTTCTCCAATGACTTCAGCGTCACCAGTCAGCACGACGATCAAGGTATTCGAGACGCGTGACTGTGCTCAAGCCTGATGTCGAGACCCTGTCTGACTGAAGTAGATGCCCGTTGTACTTTCGCGAGTGCGCTGATGGTTGCCTGGCGACATCGCCAGATATCCGGGGTAGCGTCCCGGCAATGGGACTCCTACCTGCGCCCCCCAGTGGATCTCTCGCTTGCCCGTTTTGAGAGGCTGAACATTCTTGACCAAGATCGGCGAGCAATAAGGGACACACCTCTCGGCTCCGTAGCCGGGAATCATCTGCCACGAGTACCACGAATCGGCGAGCAGCTTCAGGTTGTTCTTGGCGGTCATGGCACTGTCTCTCGCACGGCGGGTCCCGAGGTCAACACTGTATATCCTTTTCGTAACTCAATCCGCCTCCGGCATCACGGTGGAATAGGTCACCACGACCTCCACGCTTTCCACCGTGACCTGGCCGTCGAGACGGGGCGGCCTGCCGTGCATGGCCATGCCCACCTCATTGGTACCTCTCCGCAGCGCTCCGGACGGCAGATCGAATTCGAGCCAGTCGTAGAGATAGCCGTAGCGCTGCCGGCGGGTCGGGGCCGGCAACGGCTGTCCGTTCACACTCACTGTCATCGAATCCGCTGGACTCCAGTCTGCCAGGCGCAGCTTCAGACACGCGTGGGCGCGCTCCGCATCGTCGGCGATGTAGAGCCTAACGGTCTGTCCCGGCGCCTCAGACCCGGTGACCAGGGACAGCGGCAATGGCGAATCGTATCCTTGGGCCGCGGCAGTGTCGTCATGACGTCTCACGACATAGTGCTTCGGTTTTTCGCGTAGAATGGCGGGATCGTGAATCTCGGAGAGAATCTGCTGGTTGGCGCCGTTCGGGTAGCGAAACCAGGGCAGGTAGATGCCATCGGCGCCCTTATCCCAGTACGCCGCCGCGCCGGCATGGTAGTGGCCCTTTTCAGCCATATGCGTACCCACGCTGTAATCGTGGCCATGGAGAACCGGGTCGTCGCCCTGGATGCGCGCCTGCAGGGCGGGATAGACCTTGCATTCGGTTTCCCGGGTTAGTTGGACAAGCCATTCAAAGGGAAAGTCCGCATCCAGATTCTGGCTCCCGTAGAAGTTTGGCACGACGAAATCCAGCAGTCCTTCATGGATCCATGTCGGCACGTCCAGCCCCGCCGCGAGGTTGCCGTCGCGTGTCGGCAGCACCCGAGCCCCCAGGAGGATGGGACGCCCCTTCTCTTCGGAGGCTTTGTCGACCGCCTGCCGGATCTCCTTCACAAAACCGGTCATCAGAGGCGTGTTCTCCTCCACCTCGCCCTCCTCGAAGAAGACGGGTTCGAAGACCCAGTCCAGCTCCAGGCCGTCCACGTCATACCGGCTGACGTATTCTTCGGCCAGAGCAAAGCGTTCCGCCCGCACCTCGGGATAGACGTAGTTGAAACTGGACGAACTCCTCGTCCGCAGACACCATTCGGGATGATCGAGGTTGAACTTCGAGTTGAACACGCTGTCGGTGTCCGGCGGTCCGGGGTTGGCCATGCGCAGACTCGCGAAGAACTCCATGTCCTTCTCATGTGCCCGGTCGATGAGTACGTCGAGCGGATCCAGGCCGCGCTTGATAAGACTCTGGATGTTCTCTGCGGCCCGGTAGGCATACATGGTGTCGAACCCGTCGAATCGCTCTCCCCAGATCTCTCCCACCCGGGTGTGGTGGAACACCGTCGCTCCGGGACCTGAACCGTAGACCAGCGTGTCCACCCGGGTCCCAAGCAGTTCGTCCACAGGCGCACGCACGTCTGCCAGGCTGATGGGCGGGTCATAACAATACAGGTAGTAGTGACGCGAGTCGTTGTAGAAGAGCAGGCGTCTATCGCTCATTGGGGCCTCCTGTCGTCATTGAGCTCATTCTGAGACTTCCTCTCAGTCATTCCTCGTCATCGCTGTGCCGGTCCACATTGCGTGGAGAGTGCGACCTCCATCGCCGCCCCCCATCGCCGTTGTCGGGGCCGCCACCGGCGACCGTCGTGATCACACCGGTCGCCAGATCGACGGCGCACGCGTCGGTTGCCTACATCGGTGAAACAAAGCCTGTGCTGCGAAACATCCATATCGATCCCCGATCCGACTCGGGATTTGGAATGTGCCGAGGCACTGCCGGTGGAATGGCAGGATGTCACGTCATCCCTCACGCCTGGTTGGTACCGCATGGAGGCGGTTGGCTCAAGTGAGCAGACAGACGGTTCCCAGAATGAGGTGCCTGCATAGTTCTGCATCGCTCCGATTTTGTGGCAACGAAGCTCGATCAGGAGATCATCAGGCAGCGGTGCTGACCCATGCATTTTCAGCTTGTTCCCGGCAGGTAGCAAGTTGCTCGTGCCAATGCAGTCTCAACTAAGGACCGACGAGGGGGAAGTTCCAGCACTTCCGCCGATATGTTGGTTCCGTTGTAACAGAGGATGAAGCCGCTCATGATGAGATCCCCCGATGTACCCGTTCATCCGTGGATGAAGGAATTTGGCGAGCTTGGTTTTCGGTTGGGGCTCATATACATCGTTTTTGGAGCTCCTTAGACTTCGCTTCCTTTTTCCCCACAACCTTCTTCTTTCGTTTCTTCGTCAGCCCCAGAATCGTCCTTCGTTTTGTGGCCCACGACTTGGACGGCTTGGTGCCTACCTGAGCCAGCCGCTTCAGATTCCACGCTTTGTCAATTTTCCCATCGGCTACTGCTGATTTCAGCAATTCATCAACTGCCTTCTTGATCTTCTGAAGCACGGGAAACTCACCAGCTGAGAGCTTGTCAGCGTCCTTTTTCTTCTTAAGACGTAACTCCTTAATCTTCTTCCGTGTTGCCTTTAGAACCTCGGCTTCTTCTGGCGACTGGATGTCTATCACTCTTTTTGCCAATTGAGCGGCCCCTGTAGGGGGTCATTTGGCTTCAGGTGACACTGTACGGGCTTTGTTGGGGTAGTTCAAGGATTTTTCCACCCTCAAGCGTTGTGGAGAGCGAGCAGACAAGCAATTTCCGTCCGAGGGGTGGGTAGGGGGCTACGACGGCTCCACAGACGTACAGATTTCCAACAAGAAATAAGCGTCTACGAAGTGCGTTGCGCCGGTAACACCGGCCCTCTACCCTCGACGCATGAAACTCTGGCGAACGAAGAGTGGCCGGTATCTAGCTGGTGTCCACATCGCTAGGAACGAGATGGCTGAGTACATCGCCAGCGTCTACATCGCCCACGATGAGAACGGTGAGATCCTCACCGAACTAGCAAAGACGCTCCCGCCGATGATGACTTCTCAGGAGGCCATGAGAGCAGGTCGAGAGTGGGCGTTGGAGAACGTGCCCAGCATCTACAAGTTGGCCCCTGAGGACCTGGAAATACGGCTACTACGGCAGCCGAGGTTGGGGTGAGCGAACCAAACCTTGGGTCCCCCTGATCCCGCCGCGCAGAAAAGGGGGCCGGGGCCTGGGGGGAGGGCACCCCTGGGACTTGTGCCATCCTAGTGCCATATCTGCCGTCAATTGGTGTG
>CAJWER010000270.1 GCA_913030785.1 uncultured Chloroflexota bacterium
CCCTTGACCGATCCTCGGACCAACGGAGTGGACCCGACATCCCTCTTCGTGGTGAATGATCGTGCTATTGGAGGAGGATCGGAACTCGGTGGCATCGACGCGGGGGGGAATATGTTGGAGAATGTTGATCTGGCGCCCGTCACTGCGATAGACGTGGATACGGGCGAACTATCGACGAACTATGAGGTTGGCTTGGCTTATGAATTTCCATCCGGTGTCAATGTCCTGACGATCACCGTGGCGGACTCTGCGGGCAACACGTCTACCGATGATATTGAATTCACCATGCTGCCCGAATGGGGAGCACCTAGTCTGACGCTACATGATCTAACTGCTGGCGACCGTGGATTCCTGATCTTGTCTGAGATGTATGACTCAGGAGGAATGCTCAACTGTTGGGTGGGTGCTCCAGTAGGTTGTCAGGGTCTCAACGTTGTCGCGGACCAAAAACTGATGGCGCTCTTGACGAGCGACGGTACGAAGGGGGACGATGTAGCGGCTGGAGAAAATTTCGGTCACTTATTCACGTATGGTGAAATTGTTGCCGATACTTCTGGCTTCTTGAACGACTACGGGAATTTTGTGCACCACCAGGGAGAGGGTGTGTTTAGCCCCGGTATATCCGGTACATACACCTTTTTTGACACCGCGCGAGATCTGGGTGGCGACACCATAACCGTAGGGATTACCGGATATGTGACGGACCGCGCTGGCAACAGTTCTGCAGACGTTTCCTTACAAAATATTCTTGTTCCGGCCACTCCGAGCTCGATATTCATACTCAATTCGTCAGCGACACCAGGAGATCAAGCGCACGTGGTGCCCGTTGGATTGACGAACTTCCAACCTTTGCGTGGCGTAGAGTTTTTTTTGGAATTCGACCTCGACGTTATGACTGTCGACTCGGTCAAATCAACAAGTCGCGTGCCGTTTTCTCCCTTCTACGAATCGACACATGACTCTGTCTCTGGTGTCGGGACACTCTCCGTTTTACTGGTGGATCTCGCGGGCAACCTGATACCGGCAGCGAGCGACACCATGGCTCACATCTATACGTCTATCAAGGCGAACGCGCCGTCGACAGAAATGACATTGGAAATGCGGTTCGCGGAAGCTGCGGGCGAGGACGGTAACCCCATAGAGGTCACAGCGAAGAGCGGCACGCTCCTGATACCATAGTGGCGCCCAAGCTTCGCTCGTTGGACTCCAGGTGAAATAAAGCCTTACTATCACGACGATGATCAACAATAGACATATCCCGACTCTCCTGATTGCCATTTTCTTGGTCAGCCCGTGCGTCGAACACGCCGTCATGGCACAGGATAGGCCTCAGCCGGTAACATCGACCGGAACAACAATACAAACCGAAAGCGACCGCGTGATCGTGAAGTATCGCTCCAGAAGTGCGGCTCTAGTGAGTGGCCAGCTGCATGAGTTGTCTAGGGCAGAGGTGATTAAGCGTCTGCCCTTGATCAACGCTGACGTGGTGCGGATACCCGAGGGTTCATCGCGCGATGAGCTGATCGCATGGTATGAGGAGCGCCCCGACGTCGAGTATGCCGAGCCCGATTACCGTGTGTTCCCGATCGGTGGTATAGCTGCCGCGACAACACCCGACGATGCGCGATATGAAGAACAATACCACCTGAACAACACAGGTCAGGCGGGGGGCATCACGGACGCAGACGTGGATGCGCCGGAAGCGTGGGACATCACCACCGGGGATTCCACGATCATCGTAGCGGTCATCGACACAGGAATTGACGCAGAGCACCCGGATCTCCTTGCGAATATGTGGGTCAATGAAGGAGAGATAGCGGGTGACTCGATTGATAATGACGGGAACGGATTCGTCGATGATATCCATGGCTGGGACTTCGCACACGACGATAACAGCATCTACGATAGTGCAGATGAGGACTATCACGGGACCCACGTAGCTGGCACCATCGGTGCCGTATCCAACAATGGTACCGGGGTGGCGGGTGTCGCATGGAACGTGCGAATAATGTCCCTCAAGTTCCTGGGTGCTAGTGGTGGTTATACTTCAGATGCTGTCGATGCCCTCGCGTACGCCAAAGCCAACGGCGCCAAGTTCACAAGCAATAGTTGGGGCGGCGGCGGGGAGTCGCAGGCGCTGAAAGATGCAATCATAGCGCACGGCGGGTTATTTATAGCGGCCAGCGGAAACTCGGGCAGGAATACCGATACGAACCCCTCTTACCCTGCCGCTTCCGATTTAGACCTCATCATCTCGGTGGCCGCGACTGACCGCTACGATGGCCTCGCCTCGTTTTCGAACTACGGCGAGATCAGTGTCGACCTGGGCGCTCCTGGCGTGGCCATTATGGCTACCTGGCCTGATAACGATTACAGAGCCATCAGCGGCACCTCGATGGCGACACCCGTAGTCTCCGGAACGGCAGTTCTCGTGTACGCACAATTCCCTGACTTGAGTCCCTCGGCGATGAAGCACCGGCTCATGTACGGTGGCGATATGATCACTGCACTCGGCGGCAAGACGGTAAGCGGACGAAGGGTTAATGCTTTTAATGCACTGGAGGATGATCAGGTAAAGCCAGGTGCTGTGACCGATCTGATTGTGGTAGCTGACCCCACGCCCATCATCAACCCAATGGCAGGCCGACATATAGTGCTGGCATGGACATCTTCAGGTGACGACGGAACGTCAGGACAGGCATCCCTCTACGATGTACGATATTCGACAGCACCGATAACCGAAGCGACGTTCAGCTCGGCACTGCAGGTAACTGGAGCGCCTCTGCCTCAACAGCCAGGCATGCCCGAAGAACTTGTAGTTACCGGCCTCAATCCTTTGACCGATTATTATTTCCTGGTCAAGGTCTTAGACAACGCAGGCAACGCATCCGATGTATCCAACGAGGCGACAGGGAAAACCCTGTCAGTCAGGACGCTCTTCGCCGCCGATGCCGAGACCACAGCAAGCGATACCCTGTGGTCAGCGGACGCACCATGGGTACGGACAGATGAATCTTCTTCCCAGGGATCCTACAGTTGGACGGATAGTCCCGGCAGAGTCTATGCGAATAACCTGGACATAAGTCTCACTTCCGTCACTATCTCACTCGCAGACGCTACTCGCAGCACACTCAAGTTTGATCACAAATATTCCATTGAGAATCGCTACGATTTTGGCTACGTCGAAGCGAGTTCTACCGGAGGAGCGTACTGGACCAGGCTGAAAACCTTCACGGGATCACAAACGAGCTGGACGGGTGTGACACTCGACCTGAGCACTTTTGATGGGCAACCGGAGGTCATAGTACGCTTTCGGTTGGTGACAGATGACTCGTATGCATGGGACGGCTGGTGGCTGGACGATATTCAGGTTTCAGCGGATAATGTCGGATTGCTCACAGCAAATGTCAGCAGCAATGCATCGGGTGACACGATCGTCGTTGGCCTCGGACTTGAGAACGAAGGATTCGAGGTCGGGGGGGTCAGCTATCAGATGCAGTGGCCTGACCCGGCAGGTCTCGTCACCTACGTGGGAGTCACTGAAACCGAGCGAGTCTCTGGACTCACGCATAGCATCAACCTAGACGAAGCAAACAATTCGGTCACAGGTATTCTGATCGACACAGGCCTCGGAAACACGGTAGCCTCCGGAACCGGCGCACTCCTCGAGTATCGATTCGCGCTTGACACCGACCTGAGTAACGCCGGAGCAGCTGTGACAGTTGAAGCGCACCCCGACGGCATCCAAGCGGGTTTGCCGCGCGTATTCTACGAGGTCGCGTTCAATTTACAGGCAGTGAGTTTATCCAATCTTAATGGAAACCCGGTGAGCGCTGGCGGCCGTGGCGGAAGATGGGATAAAGACATCCTCAATGCCGATGTCGATTTCAGTGGTGTTGTGGATGTAACCGACGTTGTAAGCACGATCGATTACTTCCTCGGAAAGGTTGGATTCACCAGAATCCAGCAACTCGTCGCAGACACATTCTTCGACAACATCATTAACGTGGTCGACATCGTTCGTGCCATCAACATCATCCTTGGACGGTGCATCGGTATCATCGAGTGTGCCGCTGATTCCTCGGGGGCATCAGCGCCTGGGCTCACTGCAAGCCG
>CAJWER010000271.1 GCA_913030785.1 uncultured Chloroflexota bacterium
CGGTGTAATACGCTTTGCATGCAGGGGGCCAGGGGTTCGATTCCCCTACCGCCCACCATACTTAAGCATGATTCTGGTTGCAGGCCTTCTGCCTCCTCCAATCATCGAGCCGATATTTGAGTTGCTCTCACCGGCGGACAGTACCGCAACCGAAGTCTGAGCGATGCGAGTGCTAGGACTGACTGAACCGGGTGCATGGGTGGTAATCAACGGGACCCCTGTCGCCGTTGAGTCAGATGGTTCTTTCCGATTCGACATGCTACTGGATGAGGGTCTCAACACCATTGAAGTGTCCGCAGCCAGCGCTGGAGGGCCAATTCAAACCCGGACGGCACAAGTTTCGTTCGTTCCCAGCGAGTTGGCTTTGCCCTTCAGCCTGTTCTATCCGTTGGACGGCGTTGAAACGCGCCAGCCCAGCATCCCGGTTTTCGGGGTAACCAGGCCGGACGCAGTAGTGGCGATCAATGGCGATCCTGTCGACCTGGATGCGTCGGGGATATTCGCCGGAGATTCGGAATTGGAAGAAGGACCTAACTTAGTCGAGGTCGTTGCCACGGATATCGATGGCAACGTGCGATCTGAAGTTATAGCCGTTTTCTATACTCCGTGACCTAGGTCACATATCATTGAACGTCCGTTGCCCTAACATAAGCAAGTTATAGATGTAAGGCCGATTCGTACGTTCCGGCCCGAAATCGAGATTAGGAGCTAGCGCCATGCGAAACGCAAGAATCTGGGGTCTCATCGCTGTCATTGTGGCGGTGATGGCTTTTCCTGCCATTGCCTTGGCCCAACCGGTGCCCCCTCAAGTATTTGTGGGCAGCGTCACCCAAGGAGACTTCCCGGCCCCGAAGGATACTGAAGTCACCGCTTGGATAGACGGTGCGCAAGTAGGCGCTGGGACCGTGACCGACGGGCAATACAAAGTCCTGGTGGTACAACCCCAAGACCAGTCTTTCGTTGACAAGACGGTCACCTTCCAGGTCGGGGGAGAGGATGTTCCAGAGACTGCTATCTGGCAGGTGGGTGGAGCCAGCGAGGTAAACCTGTCCGCCCCAGCCATAGAAACACCCACGGTGACCACGGAGATACCGCCTCAGCCGGAGCTTATATCAGAGCCGACACCGGAACCTCCGCCAGAGGCAGGGACAGGTCAACCGGAGACTCCGGTAGCCAATGACGGAGAAGGGAGCAAGCGGCGGGCCTTTGTCGGCGTCGTCGACGGTGAGCCCGATTCCACAGTGGACGTTATACGGAACGGCACCAACGAACGCGTAACGATCCGCCTAGAAGATTACAAGTTAAAGCAGCCCGGTAAAATGGCCGCAGGGTCATTCGCCGACGGAGCTAGAGTAGTTATTCTGTCGCAGCGTGACGGCGAAGAATGAGTTGCTATCTGGGTAATGGTCAAACCCCAGAAGCTGGTGAATCACCCAGTTATCGGAACGGTCGTGGGCGTAGAGAACGGTGTTCTAACTATCGTGCAACCAGACGGCACTACCAGCACGATTGAATTGCCCGAAGGATTTCAGGCTCCAGACGCTGGCGAAGTAATCACGCTTTTCGCCAGCGACACTGGGGCTGGCGAGGGCGGCTCAAAGAACGAGGGGCGGCGCAAGGCTAAGGGATTAGTCAAGGCTTCTAAGGTTCGGGAACGCCTAGAGGGGTTTCTGGAGGAATTGACAACCGATGATGCCGGTGTAACAGAGGACGCACCGAGCGGCAAGTTGACGTCCGCACGGAACAAATCGGAGGCTTCAAGGGAAAAGACACTTGAGGCCCGCGCAAAAGCCGATGCGGCGAGGGCCAAAGCTGACGCAGCTCAAGATGCGCAGCACGCTCGAGCACATCAAGGAGGACGGCACGCCCGCCGCCGTGATGCCGGACCAGGTTCCCGCCTCCTTGATGCGGGAGCGCCTCGAACGGCTCATGGACCTCCAGCGCGAGATCTCGAGAGAGCGGAACGCCGAGTTCGTCGGTCGCCGCCTCGTGGCCCTCGTGGATGAGCTCGCCGACGATCCCGGGCCGCTGGGTGAAGATGAGGATGGCGCCGTCGGGGTGGCACGAACCCAGGGCCAGGCCATCGACGTGGACGGCGTCACGCATGTCCATGCCGACGAGAGGCTGGTACCGGGGGAGTTCGTGACTGTGGAGATCGAAGATTCGGAGGATTACGACTTGATTGGAAGCGTGGTGGAAGCCTGATTATGGAGGGGAGCGAAACGCTTTGGGCCAAGGCGAACAGGCTGATTCCAGGCGGCGTCAATTCGCCTGTCCGCTCTTTTCAGTCGGTGGGGGGAGAACCCTTTTTCGTAGAGCGCGGGGAGGGGCCGTACTTGTTCGATACAGAGGGACGTCGCTACATCGACTACGTCCTCAGTTGGGGTCCACTCATTCTGGGACACGCGAATCCGGTCGTGATGGACGCGTTGGCCGACCAGCTGCAGCGGGGCACGTCGTATGGGGCGCCCACCGCTGAAGAGGTCGAGTTGGCCGAGCGAATCGTGCGCATGGTGCCGTCGGTCGAGATGGTCCGGCTCGTCAACAGCGGGACGGAGGCCACCATGAGCGCCCTTCGTCTGGCCAAGGCGGTTACGGGACGCGACGGGCTCCTCAAGTTCTCCGGGTGCTACCACGGACATGCCGATCCCTTTCTGGTCGCGGCCGGAAGTGGGGTGGCGACCCTCGGGTTACCGAACTCGCCCGGTGTCTCGGAGGCAGTCGCTGCCCAGACGAGGGTGCTGCCCTTCAACGACCTGGACGCCGTCGCAGAGCTGTTCGAGGATTGCGGTGACCAGATCTCGAGCGTGTTCGTCGAGCCGGTGGTCGGAAACGCAGGCTTGATTCTACCGGTGGACGGCTTCCTCGAGGGCTTACGTGCCGTCACGGAGGCGCACGGTGCCCTCCTGGTGTTCGACGAGGTCATGACGGGCTTCCGCGTGGCTGAGGGAGGAGCGCAGGAACGCTACGGCATCCGACCCGACCTGACGACGCTCGGCAAGGTAATCGGAGGGGGGCTGCCGGTCGGTGCGTTCGGGGGGCGACGGGACCTCATGGAGCAGATGGCGCCGGCCGGGCCGGTCTACCAAGCTGGAACGCTATCCGGCAATCCGTTGGCGACCTCAGCTGGCAATGCTCAGCTCCGATACCTGGAGGAGCACTGCCCTTTTGAGGAACTCGAGGCCATGGCCGACCGGCTTGCTACGGGGATGTGTGCGGCGTTGACGGAGGCGGGAATTCCAGCTTCAGGCTCCTCGGCCGGATCGATGTGGGGGGTATGTTTCCGTGAAGAACCCGTGCGTTCCTTCGAAGATGCACAGGGAGCGGACGTCGAGAGATTCAAGAGATTCCATCGAGCCTGTCTCGAGCGGGGTGTGTTCCTTGCGCCATCCCCGTTCGAGGTCGGCTTCGTTTCGACCGTCCATACCGCCGACATCGTCGATGAGACGCTCGAAGCCGTAAGAGACGCGGTGCGTGAGGTGGGCTGACGCCCCGCGAGTTCGTTTGTGACGCTATACGGAGGTAACGGCACGATGAAGGGCACGATGACGATGCGAGGGATTGGGGTGGTGTTCTTGACTGTGGCCTGCATCCAGCCGGTGCGTGCTCTCGGCCAAGACTTGGCGGACTACGACTACGAGAATCTGTCGCTCCGAGGAATCAGCTTCGACGCAGGCCGTATTTTTCCGAACAATGTCGATTCCACCGACGTCCTCGGCGTACGATTCGACTTGGGATTCCTGGGGCCAGGATTCAGGCTCATTCCGGGCGTGTCGTATTGGACGTCGACGATGACCCAGAGCCAAGTCGGCCGGTTGGAGAGCCGCGTCGACGCCCTCAACGCAAGCCAGGGAGGGAGTCCTCCGCCGGGCGGCCTCGACCTCGGTACCATCGACCGTAGCGACCTCATCGTGAGCTTGGACGGTCAGTACCTGTGGTCGGTACCGCTCGGATTGTTCTTTTGGGCAGGGGCAGGGTTGTCGGCCCACTTTCTGAATGGTTCCGGCGCGAGCGTGGACGGTACCTTCGTCGAGGATCTCTTGGACTCCGTGGGGGCGGGCTTCAACGTTCAAGCGGGTCTGGAATAC